>CAYWED010000007.1:0-34995 GCA_964457135.1 uncultured Muribaculaceae bacterium | reverse complement strand
TAAAATAGTTATCTTATATCTTTTTCTTAAATTAAAAAAACTGTCCGGTAGTAAGGTAATGTTCAGTAACTGGTGCAAGGCTTTTGTGGCTGGCCCGTTCAACTTCAACAACGGCAACGCGAACGTGTTCAACGTGAACGGGTCTGACAACCCTGGGAACCTCAACAACAACAACGTCAACAACACGAACGGTGTTCGCCCTGTAATTTCTCTAGTTAATGGTGAAGTCATAGTAAGTGAAATTACTATAGTAGAAAAAACTTTAGAGAAACAAACATTATCCATTGTCTATAAGACATAAAAATTTATTAAAGTAGTGGGTATTAGTAAATAATTGAAAGTTCTCACTACTATATTATTTAAATATTAATGAATGAATTAAAAATATTAGATAAAATTAAGTGGTTACTTGAATATACAGAAGAATATATTTTTCCTTCTTTTCCAAAAGTACATTTAGCATTAAAAATTAAATTAGAAGAGAATTTATATTCTTTAATAGAAAACTGTATAAGGGCTAATATTAATAAAGGTAATATTAGAAATAAATATCAAAAAGAATTATTAACTAATATATATTTAATTGATTATTATATAGGTAGTATATTAGATAAGAAAATAATAAAGAAAAAAAGATTTGATTCTTTTGTTAATTGTTTAAATGATATAAAAAAGATGACATATGGTTGGTTAAATTATGAAGAGGAAAAATAATTTATATGAAAATATATTATCATTTGAAAATGCTAAATATATGTATAAAGTTATAAAGAAGAATTGTAAAAATAAAAAAGAAGTTTATAATTTTGGATTAAATTTAAATGAAAATATATTAGAGATATTAAATAAACTAGAGAATGAAAGTTATAAATTTGGAAAGTATAAAATATTTTTAATAAAAGAACCTAAATATAGATTAATAATGAGTGAAAATATTAGTGATAAGATAGTTAATCATTTAGTTGCTAATTATATTTTGTTACCTGTAATAGAGAATAGTTTAATTGATTCTAATGTTGCTGCAAGAAAAGGTAAAGGAAGTGGATATGCTTTTAAATTATTTCTAAAATATATTAATTCTTTAAGAAAAGATGACAAAGAAATTTATATATTAAAAATTGATATAAGTAAATATTTTTATAATATTAATCATGAAGTATGTTTTAATTTAGTAAGAAAGAAAATTAAAGATAAACGTGCTTTAAAAATAGTAAGTGATATATTAAATACTACTAATTATGATTATGTAAATATTGATATAAATAAATGTATAGATAATGAGATTAAAAAAATAAATAGATTAAATATAAGTAATAGAGAAAAAGAGTTAAGAATTAATAGTGTTAAAAGTGTACCAATATATAAGACAGGACTTGGGTTAGCTATTGGAAATATGACTAGTCAGATATTAGCAATTTATTATTTAAATGAAGTAGACCATTATATAAAAGAAGAATTAAAGTTTAAGTACTATATACGCTATATGGATGATTTTATAATAATTGATACTGATAAAAATAGATTAAAAGAAGCATTTGGTAAAATAACTGATAAACTAAAAGAAGTTAAACTTGGTGTAAATAAGAAAAGTAATATTTATAAATTAAGTAATGGTATTAGTTTTTTAGGATATACTTTTATATTAAATAATAAGCTAATTATAAAATATAATAATAATACAATTAGGAGAATAGCTAAAAGATTAATAAAATATAAGAAATATGATTATGAGAAATATATAAAAAGTAAAGCTAGTTATAAAGGCTTTTTAAGTAGATGTAATACTAGGCTTTATGAAAGAGTAATGGATATATAATGAATAAAGAGAGTTTGTATAGAATAAGTAAAATGAGTAATAAAGATAAATTAGTAATAGTTAAATATGGTAACTTTTATAAATCTTTTGATGAAGATGCTATTATTTTGCACAATTTATTTGGTTATAAAGTTATTGATAATAAGGCATCTTTTCCTTTGTCTTGTTTTAATAAAGTAATAAGTCTTTTAATGAGAAATGGTATAAGTGTAGTTGTAATAAAGAATGAAATGGATATAATAAATTATGATTCTACTAGTTTAAATATGTATGAAAATGTAAGAAATGAATCTGTTAAAAAGTATGATTTTGAAAAGTTAGTAGAAGAATTAAGATTGTTAATTTATAGTAAATTAGAAGAAGATACTAATAATTATGGCAAATTAGTATCTTTTATTAATTCTCTTTAAGTTTACTTCCTTTTTCTTTTTTGACAAATTATTAAAATAACAATATAATTTAATTAAGAAGTGTGGTGGAGTATATGCAACAATATTTTAGTAAAAGACGTGAAGATGATGTTTTATTTTTGAATGAAGAAGATATTCATCATATTAAGAATGTTATGAGGATGAGTGCTAAAGATAAAGTTTTAGTGTGTTATGATAAAGTTTTATATAAATGTGAATTAAATGAAGGATATACTAATGCGAACATTCTAAGTGTTGAAAAAGAGGGTACTGAAAAATGTGATGTTGTAGCATATATTCCAGTTTTGAGTGATGAGAAGATGAGTTTTATTATAGAGAAAGGAACTGAGATGGGAGTTAGTAAATTTATTCCTGTTAGGTTTAGTCATTGTAAATTTGTTATGTCAAGTGATAAAGAGAAAAAGAAGTTAGAAAGATATAACAAAATTGCTAAAGAAGCCAGTGAACAAGCAAGAAGATTAATTATTCCAGAAGTGTGTAATTTTATTAATGTTGACAGTATAGAAAAAGTAGATGGTGTAAATATATTGTGTTCTATTGACAAAGAAAATGTAAAAAAGATAAGAGATGTGTTAAATACTTCCAGTATATGTGATAGAATATCTATAGTATTTGGGCCAGAGGGTGGAATATCTAAAGATGAAGAAGAAAAACTTGAATCTATTGGATTTATAAAGACTACTCTTGGGAATAATATACTTAGAACTGAAACAGTTATTATAAATGTATGTTCTATTATTAATTATTTGAATGGGTGATTTTATGAATGATAGTATTAATAATTTTATAGCACTTTTAACTAAGGGAGATTTCTTTTTAATCTTTTTAATCGTTATGATGGTTATAATTGTTGGAGTTATAGTTTATTTAGTTAAATTACAAATAGGAGACTCTAAATATTATGATGATGAAGATGAAGAAGATGAAGATGAAGATTTAGAAACAGAAAATGTAGTTAGTTCTAAAAAGTTAAAAGAAGAAAAACAAAAAAGAGTTTATGCAAGTGAAGACTTAGATGTTCAAAATAGAAATGTTTCTAATGAGTCTGTGAAGGTTACTCCAGTAGAAAATAAAGTTAGTATAGAAGAAAAAGAATCACCTTTATTTGAAGAAGAACCTAATATATATGAAGATTTAATGCAAGAAAATGAAGATAAATATCAAGAAGAAGTTGAACCAACAGTAGAGTATTCTGGAAATCTTGTGTTTGAAAATCCTCGCAAGGCAAGTATGAATATAGCACAGTCAAGATTTGATTTTGAAAGTGTTGGTCCAGTAACTGAAGAAAGTGCTGAATCTTTAGATGTAGAGAGTGATATAATAGCAAGTGAATTTAAGAGTTTTGAAGATGAACAAGAAGCAAGTGCTATTATAAGTGCAAGTGAGTTAGAAAGTAGACTTAATGAACTCCGTGCTAGTGGAGAAATTGTTAATCATGAAAGAGAAATTCAAAAGTATGAAGAAGAACAAGAAACTAAAGCAATTATAAGTTATGATGAACTTCTTTCTAGGGCTAATGCAGGAGTAATAAATTATGAAAGTGAAGAAGATATGGATGGAATAAGAGTTAGTAAAGTTGATACAAATAGTATAGAGACATTTAGTGAGGTAAATGATAAACCATATTATAAAGAAGAATCATTCTTACAAGCTATGAAGGAGTTTAGAAGAGCATTATGATGAGTTTTTGTATAAAGACATTAGGTTGTAAAGTTAATTTATATGAAAGTGAGTATATATATAGTCTTTTTGTAAAAAAAGGCTATTGTTTTAGTGAAGACGCTGATATTTATGTAATTAATACTTGTAGTGTTACTAATATGAGTGATAGAAAAAGTAGACAAGTAATTAATTCTATTAGAAATAAACACAAAGATGCAATTATTATAGTGTGTGGATGTTATTCACAAAATGCTTATCAAACTGATAGGTTAGAAGAAATTAATGCAGATATTATTCTTGGTAATAAAGATAAGAGTAAGATAGTAGAGTATTTAGAAGACTATTTAAAGAATAGAAATAAGTTACATAGTTTTTATAATTTAAGAAATGTAAGTTTTGAAGATATGGAAATAAGCACTAAAGAAAATAGAACACGTGCTTTTGTTAAGATTGAAGACGGGTGTAATAATTTTTGTACATATTGTATTATTCCTTATGTTAGAGGGTGTGAGAGGAGCAAGTCACATGAGAAAGTTATAGAAGAAGTTAAGTATTTAGTAGAAAATGGTCATAAAGAAATAGTACTTACTGGAATACATACAGGAGCTTACAATGATAATGGTTATGATTTTGGAGATTTACTTGGGGATTTAGTTAAAATTCCAAATTTATATAGACTTAGAATTTCATCTATTGAGATAAATGAACTTAATGAAAAAGTTTTAGATGTATTTGCTAATAGTGAAGTGTTAGTGCCTCACTTACATATACCTCTTCAATCAGGTAGTGAAGAAATACTAAAGATGATGAATAGAAAATATAATAAAGAGTTCTTTAAAGAAAAAATAGCTTATATTAGAAGTATAAAGAAAGACGTTAGTATTACAACTGATGTTATTGTAGGTTTTCCAAAAGAAAGCGAGAGTATGCATAAAGAGAGTATGGAGTTTATTAAAAAACTTGGATTTACTAAAGTTCATGTTTTTCCTTATAGTGATAGATATGGTACTGTTGCAAGTAAGATGAGTGATAAAGTTGATGGAAATGAAAAGAAAAGAAGAGTTAGAGAGCTTTTGGATATTTCAAATGAATTAGAAAAGAAATTCTATAGTAAATTTTATGGAAGAGCTATGAGTGTGTTATTTGAAGAAGAGAAAGATGGCTTTTTTATAGGCCATAGTGCAAACTTTATTAAAGTTAGGGTTAAGGGTGAATATAAAATTCATGAATTTTATGATATTATGTTAGATGAAGATAATATTGTTTTAGAAAAGTAAAAGTTTGGAAAAGTGTATAGTAAAAGTTCGGAAAAGTGTATAATAAAATTCTTGAAAAGTGTATAAAAAGTGGTATAATTAAGATAAGTAAAGGGTGAATTTTATGGATTTAATTAGGGATAACTATAGGAAAAGATTAATAGACGATAAAGTGTCAAAATATTTAACTGTTTTTGGGGCAGTTTCAATAGAAGGTCCAAAGTGGTGTGGAAAAACTTGGACTTCTCTTAATCATGCTACTTCAGTAACATATATGACAGAGGTGGATAAAAGAAATTTGGCAAAAATTGACCCTAAATATATATTTGAAAAAGAAAGACCTCAGCTAATTGATGAATGGCAATTAGTTCCTAGTATATGGGATGCGGTTAGACATGAATGTGATAGTAACCATGATAGAGGAAAATTTATTTTAACTGGGTCAACAACTTTAACTAAAGAAGAAAAAGAAGAAGAGGTTTTTCATTCAGGTGCTGGTAGAATTGCTACACTTAAAATGTACACTATGAGTTTATATGAATCTGGAGATTCTACTGGGGATGTATCTTTAACTGATATGTTAGAAGATAAAGTTAAATGTAGTAAAGTTACAAAAACAGAACTTGAAACAATTGCCAAAATAATAATTAGAGGTGGATGGCCACAAAATATAGGAGTCTCAGATGAAAATATTGATTTAATTCCAAAGAGTTATATTGAAACAATTATTAATAAAGACATTCATGAAAGAAAAGACCGTAGAAGAGATAGTAAAAAGATGCGTATGATTTTAAAATCTTTAGCTAGAAATGAATCTACAATTGTTGGATTTGATACTTTAGTAAAAGATATAGAAGAAAATGAAACAAGTGGTGATTTAGCTAAAAGTAGAATAACAGTTGCTGATTATATTAGTGTATTAAATGATTTATATTTAACAGCTAATCAAGATGCTTTTAGTATAAATTATCGTTCTAGTAAAAGAGTTGGTAAATCATCTAAAAGACATTTGGTTGATCCTTCTCTTTCTTGTGCTTTACTTAATTTGACTACACTTAAGTTAATGGGGGACTTGAATACTTTTGGTTTTATGTTTGAGGCATTAGTAGAAAGAGATTTGAGAATATACATGGATTATTTAGATGGGCACTTGTATCATTTTAGAGATAATACTTCAGGAGATGAAGTGGATGCTATTTTAGAGTTTGATGATGGTGAATATGCTGCTGTAGAAATAAAATTAACTTATAATGGTGTAGATGAAGCAAGGAAAAGTTTACAAAAATTTTATAATAATGTTAAAAAAAAGCCAAAGTTTATGTGTGTAATAGTTGGATGCTGTGAAGCAGTTATTAAAGATAAAGAAACAGGAATTTATATAGTTCCAATTACTTCATTGAGACCTTAAGGGGGGAAAAGTCTATGAATATTAGAGAAATTTTAGCAAAAATAGTGTATCCTAAGGCTAGGATGTTTCTTAAATATATAAGTAGTGAAGAAGTGATTGATTTAACTAGAAATGGGGATATGTCAATTAGTTTTTGGAATAATATAAAGCAATATATAAATCCTAATGTAAGAAGACTTAAGTTAAATTTAACTAATGGTATTAAAGATGATTTGGAATATTTAAAAAGATTTGATAAGTTAGAGATAATTGAATTTGATAAGAATGAAATTATTAGTGAGAGAGAATTAAATATAATAAGCGAAACAAATGTGATGAGTATTATATGCGGAGATGTAATTCTTGATTATGAGAAAGTTAATGGAAATAGTGTTTCTGTTGTTTCATATGGTGGAAATACTAGATTATTTTATAATGGAATAGATGTTCAAGTTTTGGCACCTAATAGAGTTAGTGGAGATAAAATTTCAATAGAAGTTGAAAGAATTGATAAATATAATATTATGAAGTTACTTGATGGTGTAGATATAAATAAATACCAGGAGTTAAGTCTACTTACAATGAATAACTTTAGTACATATGAAATGAAATATAATGGTAAAGTAGTTAATGAATTAAAAATGACTTGTAGTAGTGTAGAAGAGATTGAACGTTTTTATAATTATATAGAAGAAAGTGGCTATATTTTAAATAAAACAGTAATTATTCTTAATGCATTGAATGTAAGTGAGGCTAAAGATATTATCAGTTTGTTAAGACAAATATTTTATGTTATTAATGGTAATAAAAATGAAATTATGCTTAGTCTTTTGACTAAAGATGGTTGGTTTAATTTCTCTTTTAAAGATGGCATAATTAAGGATTCTGAAATAAGTGTTGATAATTTGGACGATATACTTGAATATTACAATGTTTTTAGAATAAGCGGATATAATGTAGTAAATTTTAATGTTAGATTAGATTTTGTAGATAAGTATAGAGAAGATTTTGATTATGAAAAATTAAGAAGGATTTCAAAAAGTGTAAAACTTAATTTTATATATAGTGAAAACCATAAGGCTTCATTTGAAGAGTTTTATTCTATGGTAGAAAGTGTAAGATGGTATAAGAGTTTAATTAATGAAGGTGATTTAAGTCCAGTAGAAAAGTTAATGTATGCATATGATATTGTTAAAGGTTTTCCATTTAGTGATGGAATAGGTGTGGGAGAATTAGGAAGAGCACCACATAAAATTATAGAAGACGGGAATATCGTATGCTCAGGGTATGTTCGTTTAATAGAAGAAATATTGGATGGAGTTCCTGGAATAGGTGCTTGTGAGTTTCAAGTAAAAAGTGAAAATCATTCTAGAATGCTAGTTAGGGTAGATGATGAAAAGTATAATATTCACGGGATATATGCACTTGACCCTACATGGGATTCAGAGTTAGATGTTCAAGAAAAAAGAGAATATATAAAAGTAGTGAATGAATATAATGCACTTGATTTTTATAGATATTTTCTTATTCCTATGAAAGATTATTTTGATGTATTTAATACTAAAGAGGTTCCACCTATATATAATATAGTAAATACTATAGAAGATAGAAGAACAATTGATGATAATAATTATTTATCTTATAAATTAAGAAGATTATTTTGTAATGAAGAGAGTGAAGAAAAATTAAAAATTTACACTAGGGCTACTAGACCAAGTTTAGAAGAATTTAAGAGTATGTTTGTTAATGTTAGAATAGCACAAGGATATAGTGAGGAAGAGGCAATTAAAGAAATGGAAAGAGTTGTTCTTGAAAATGAGTTTGTTATAAAGTTTGATAATAAGAGACTTGGAGGAGCAAATGCTTTTTTTGAAGAAGAAAATAAGAGGAAATTTTAATAGACTCCGAAAATTTCTAAGATAGAAAAAATCGGAATTTAGATAAAAATAGTTTGTAAAAAATTAAGTTATAGTGGTATTATATTGCCATGGAGGGTTTAAGTATGAACGTTAAAGAATTAAAATAACTTCGTATAAAGTTATTAGAAAAATATGAGAAAAAATTAAATGAGGTATTAGAAAGATATAAAAAGTATGTTTCAACTGAACAAATTGATAAAGTTCTTGAAATAATAAGTGATAAGTTAACTCTAGATGCAAAGAATTTAGAGATATTTGAGCCACAAATTAGATTTGATATTTATAATGAAAATGATATTCCTGGATACTCTATTATTTCTAATGCAAAAGAGGAATCATGGATAAGAAGTAGACTTTCTTTGATTAAATTAGTACACGTAGGAGAATATGGTTCATGCGTATATACTATTAGTGAAAAAGTTTTTAAAGAAAGACTAGAGAGTGAAGGATTAAGTTATAGAGTTTGTGATGGACAATTTGTAGTAAGTGCAAATATAAGTATATCTAAAGGTGAAGGAAATAGGCTAATTGATACTTTAAAGAAAACTAGGGATAAAGCAATAAAAGAAGAAAGTCTTCTTAATAAAAAGTGTAAAGAATATAAGAAAATTTTATTTAATAATGTTGGTTTTATAACTGATAAAATTTATGAATATTTAAAAATTCAAGTTAGAGATGTGGAAAATCCAGTTCCAGCTACATATTTTATGTTAAATAAATATATTGAGAAACCTGGAAATATTGATTATTCTATAACAAGAAAAAATCAAATAATAAGACTAGTTGATGATGGATTTTTGAGTAATGTTACTGAAGGAGAAGAAATGTTTCAAAAACTTGACAAAAGTGATTTATATTATGTTGTAATCGATAATGTTGAGTATTTTGTATATAAAGAAGACCTTCTTAGAAGATTAGAAGAAGAAGGACTAACATATAAAAGTGATAGTTATGTTGATGGTATTAGGTTTACTGTATCACTTAATTTAGAGGAGCACGTTTTAAAATTATAATTATTGACTAAATGGTTATAAGTGTTATAATTTAGATGTTGTTATTATTTGTTTTGAGGAGTAATGAGTGGTCTTTTTGTAAGAGAGTTAGTGTTAGGTGAAAACTAATAAAAAGAAACTTATGAAGACACAAAGCGTTAAATAAACGAGGAAGCCCGCGTTAAGGGTAAGAGAGCAGATGAAGAAAAATCTATGAACTAAGGTGGTACCGCTAGAACTCAATCTAGTCCTTAGGAAATGGATTTTTTATTTTTGAGAGGAGTGATATATGAAGAATGAAATGTATAACGAACAGTATTTAGTAAATGGAAAAGATATTTCTTCTACTATTAGTTTTATAGAGGTAAAATTATTTTTGCCATAAGAAAAAAGGAACATATGTCCCTTTTAACCTAACCGAGAAGGTGCTAAGCACTAAATTTGAAATCATACATCGGTTATAGACCTGACGAAAACTTAAGTTTTCCGGTGTAATAATGATATCATAATGATTATTGTTTGTCAATTTATAGTGTGCGTTTGAATAATTTAATTTGTGTATTATAAGGAGTGAAAAAATATGAATAATAAGTATAGGAATGTTTATTGTGGAGAGGTAGATGCTAGTTTAGAAGGCAAAGAAGTTAGACTTGCTGGATGGATAGATACTATAAGGAATTTAGGAAGTTTAGTTTTTATTACTTTGAGAGATGAAACTGGTATTGTACAGTTAATAAGTGATGAGGTAGAGAAGTATAGTAAATTAAACCGCGAGAGTACAGTAACAGTTAGTGGTGTTGTAAATAAGCGTACTTTAGATATGGTTAATAAAAATATGAAGACTGGAGAAGTTGAGGTTAAAATAAACTCTTTAGAGGTTTTAGGAGATGTGTATAAAACTTTGCCTTTTGAGGTAAGAACAAGTAAAACATCTAGTGAAGAGACAAGACTAAAATACAGATATTTGGATTTAAGAAATAGCGAAGTTCATGAAAATATAATTTTTAGGAGTAAGGTAATAGACTTTATTAGAGGAGTTATGAAAAGTATGGATTTTACTGAAATACAAACTCCAATTATTACAGCATCAAGTCCAGAAGGGGCTAGAGACTTTATCGTGCCTTCTCGTAAGTTTAAGGGTAAATTTTATGCTCTTCCACAGGCACCTCAAATATTTAAGCAACTTTTAATGTGTAGTGGATTTAATAGGTATTTTCAAATAGCCCCTTGTTTTAGAGATGAAGACCCAAGGAGTGATAGACTTTATGGAGAGTTTTATCAACTTGATTTTGAGATGAGTTTTGCAACACAAGAAGATGTTTTTAAAGTTGGAGAAAAGGTGTTTTATGACGTGTTTAAAGAGTTTGGTAATAAAGAAGTAAGCCCTGCACCTTTTAGAAGAATACCATATAAGGAAGCAATGGAAAAGTACGGTAGTGATAAACCTGACTTAAGAATTCACTTTGAAATTCATAATATTACAGAATTAATGAGTAAAAATGAAAGTCCTGTTTTTATGGGTCGTGAAGTAAAAGCAATGAAAATTGAGAGTACTGATAAATCTAATTCTTGGTTTAAAAAGTTAGAAGAAGAATATAAAGAGTTAGGTGTTAAGGCTTTAGGGTTTGTTAAAATTGATGAAGATGGTAACTTTGTAGGTAGTATGGCTAAAATACTTAGTGATGAAGAGAAAAGTGAAATAATATCTAAATTTAGTTTAGTAAGTGGTAATGTTTTGTTTATTGTATGTGGTGAAAAAAGTGAAAAGTTTGATAAATTGTGTGGAGATATTCGTATTAGAATAGCAAAAGACCATAATTTAATAGATAACTCTAGATATGAATTTTGTATTATAGTAGATTTTCCAATGTATGAGTGGAATGATGAAGAGAATAAGTATGATTTTACACATAATCCATTTAGTATGCCAAATGGTGGATTAGATGCACTTAATAATAAAGAGCCTGAGAAAATCGTCGCTTGTCAATATGATTTTGTTTGTAATGGAATGGAAATGGCTAGTGGTGGAGAGAGAAATTATAGCCCTGTTATGTTAAAGCGTGCATTTGAAATTGCTGGATACGATGAAAGTATAGTTGAAAGTAAATTTCCATCTCTTTATCAAGCGTTTCAATTTGGTGCACCTCCTCATGCTGGAATGGCGCCTGGAATAGATAGAATTCTTATGACTTTAAAAGATGAAGAAAATATTCGTGAGATGGTAGCTTTTCCTATAAGTGCTAATGGTAGTGATGCTTTAATGGGATGCCCTAATGAAGTATTTGAAAGTCAACTTAGAGATGTTCATATAAAGGTGAGAGATTAGCAAGTATAAAATTTATACTTGTTTTTCTTTGGATTTATCTAGAAACTTTTGATATTAACAAATTACATTTAACATTTAATTTACATAAAACTTTGAATATTTTTTTAATTTTTAGTACAATATTAAACTGTACGATAAGTTAGGAGATATGATGATAAAACAAAATAGAAAAAAATTAAATGATAGAATTAGTGATATAATGTATAATAATTTTGAAAAAAGAAGGATACAAAAAAAATTATTAAATTTAATGTTTGTATTAATTATATTTGGAGTAATATGTGTTTATAAATTTGACAAACAAGAAAATAAGTTTGAAAGTGGAGTTAGTTTACTTGCAAATGAGGAACTTATAAAGAAAAAAGATAGTAATGATTCTAATTATGATAAGTATTTAAAAGAATATGCAAAGTATTATAATTTAGATACTGAAAAAGTTGTGAGTTTTGCAAGAAATATTACAAATGATTACAGTAAGGATTTAAATGATTTTTTACCAAGAAAATATGCTGAAAGTATTGAAGGAAAAAGTATGTTATTCGTTTATTACTTAAGTCGTGATAAATTAATAAGTCCTTTAAAAGATTATGGTTTAAGTAAAAATCATTTTGTTGTTAGTAGCAAAAAAAGTACTATGGGTAAGGATTTAATTTTAGATAATGGGCTTTCTTTTTCACAGTTTTTAGGAAAAGTAAGTGATAATTTAAATGTGAATAAATATTATCTTTTAGCAATTTCTTATTTAGAAACAGGTAGAGTTACTAGTAGTCTTGCACTTAATAAAAATAATTTTGGAGGTTTAAGAGGTAGAGGAGAGTATTATTCTTATCCCTCCCCAGAAGTGGGTATAATAGCATTTGTTCTTAATTTAAAAGGTTATGAAAAATATAATTTTACTGATATTTATCAATTGTCTGGTGTATATACACATGGCAATAAAAATAATCCATCTTATACTTGGGTAAATAGTGTTCATAAATATTATAATGAAATATCTAGTAATCCTAGTAAGTATTTTATTGTAAGTTAGATTGATGTTATTACTGAAAAGTATTGAATTGTAATTTTAATAAAAATTTAGAAGTGATAATTAATTCTAATAAAAGCTTAGCAGATTGGTTTGAAAGAAATCAGGATTGGATGGCTTATTATGAATTGACTCATGCAGGGTGTCTGCATTTTGAAGATAGTGGGGCATCAATGGATATTCGTGTTTTAGGAAGAATGGCTAATGCAGCATTAAGTGTTTTAGAAGGTAAAACTCCTAAACCAGTATTACATCTTTTAGAGAAAGATTTTGGAATGGATTCTATTGAGAAAATGAGTGCTTTAGAAAAAAGGCTGCATGTGCATTACAGTTTTTAGTTGAAGTATATGAAGATAAAAAAGAATATTTGAGTGAAAATGCTAAAGAGATGTATGCAGTTAGATGTTTAGAAGAAGTTTTTGAAGATGATGAAGAAGAGAAACTTGATATAGCGGTTAGAACTTTATCAAACCATAATGGAACTAGAAATAGAAGACCTGGTAAAGGACATAGAAATCATTAATATATTTAGTGATTTTTTGCTTGACAAAACATACAATATGTTATAGAATTTGTAAGTAGAAAAGAGAAAGAAGTGTGTCCACACTCACCTGACTGATTATGTTGGTAGGTAATAAATGCTAAATTTCAGTTTTTATTTAGAATTTATAAGTGGATACATATGTGTTCACTTTTTGTTATTTTTGGAGGTGTTTAGAATAGCTAAACAGAATGATGTTCTAATTAATGAACAAATTAAATTTGAAGAGGTTATGGTGATTGGGCCTAATGGTGAAAAGTTAGGTATTAAAAAAAGAGAGGATGCTCTTACGCTTGCTAATTATGCAGGGCTTGATTTAGTTTTAATGAGTTCTAATGGTGTTCCTGTATGTAAGGTAATAGACTTTAATAAGTTTAAATACGAAAAGACTAAGAAGGAAAAAGAGGCTAAAAAGAAACAAAGAGAGCAAAATCTTGAACTTAAGGAGTATCGTTTAAGTGTAACAATTGATACACATGACTTTGAAACAAAACTTAAAAATGCGAGAGCATATGTTGAAAAAGGTCATAAAGTAAAAGTATCAGTTAGATTTAAAGGAAGACAAATCGCGCATTCTGAACTTGGTCGTGATGTAATTGTTAAATTTGCAGACGCACTTAGTGATGTTGGAGTAATAGAACAAGCACCTAAACTTGAAGGTAGAAGTATGAGTTTAGTCGTAGCACCTAAAAAGTAAAGAAGGAGATGGAATAAATTATGCCAAAAATGAAATCACATGGTGGTATATCAAAGAAAGTAAAAGTAAGACCTGGAGGAAGTACTAAGATAGGTAAGCCAGGAATGAACCACAAAACAGGTAAGAAACCAACAAGTTATAATAGAGCTGGAAGAAAAGGGTCAGTTTTAAGTGGGGCTGATGCAAATAGATATAAGAAAGCGTTAAGGGGGTAAGTGAGTAATGACAAGAGTTAAAGGTGGAACAGTAACAAGAGCAAGAAGAAAAAAAGTTTTAAAGAATGCTAAAGGTTATTTTGGAAGTAAACATAGACTTTATAAGACTGCTCAAGAGCAATTATTTCATAGTGGAGAGTATGCTTATAGAGATAGAAAGAAAAATAAGAGTAATTTTAGAAAACTATGGATTACAAGAATTAATGCTGCTTGTAGAATGAATGATATTAGTTATTCTAAGTTTATAGATGGTCTTAATAAAGCAGGAATTGAAATTAATAGAAAAATGCTTAGTGAGATTGCTATAAGTGCTCCAGAAGAATTTACTAAAATTGTGAATTTAGCTAAAGATGCACTTAATGGTAAAGTAGTTAAAAAAGAAGAAAAGAAAGAGCCTAAAAAAGAAGAAGTGAAAGCAACTAAAGAGGAGAAGGCTAGTAGTGATGACTTAAGTTCTAAGACAGTTGCTGAATTAAAAGAAATGGCAAAGGAAAAAGGAATAGAAGGTTATACTAGTATGAAAAAAGCAGAACTAGTAGATGCTTTAAAATAAGAGAGAAATCTCTTTTTTTTATGGAAAAGTTTTTATTTTGTGGTATAATATTAACTACTTTGATTTTGAGGGGGTATTATGGATAATAGAATATATAAAAGTTTTTTCTCTTACTTTGATAGTAGTAAAGAAATGGTTAGATTTGCTGTTTTGTTTTTAAGTAAAAGTAATAGAAAATTATTGTATGAAAAGTATGACAATACACTAGAGAATGTTATTAGGAAAGAGAATGTTAGTAATTCTAAAAATATTTATATCAATGAGTGTATTAAAAGAAAAGTTTATGATGTGTTAGATTTTTTAAAAAATAATAATATTAATGAAGAAAAAATAATTTATTTGTTAAGTGAAGATGGAGAAGTAGAGTTTGAAAAATTAAAGAAGAGTTGGAATGATACTATAAAGAATAAGACAGAAAGATATGATAGTTTATTCTCTTATTTTGATGTGTCCAATGATTTAGTTAGATTATCAGTTTTGTTTTTAAATGAAAGATATCAAAATCTCATATATAGTAAATATGGTAGAGAATTAGATAATGTTGATAGAGTTCTTAGTGTTACAGAAAATAATAATAAAGAGATTAGTGGTAAATGTATTCCTAAAATGAGAGAAATATTGGAGTTTTTGAAAAGTAAAAATTTTAATGATGAATATGTTAGATTTTTATTAAGTGAGTCAGGAAAAAGAAAACTTTATAATTTAATAGAAGAATATAATTCATTAAAAAGTAAGGGTAAAAAAAGTAGAAAGTCTAAAATTAAGAGAGATTTCTTTTCTTATTTTGAAGAAGATGAAATTCTAGTTAGGTTTGCTTTATTGGTGTTAGATGATGAAGAGAGAAATCTATTATTTAGAAAGTATGATGATTTATTAGATTTCGATTATGAAGTAGAACCACTTAATGAGGAAGATGAAGCACTGGTTGATGGAAAACTTATTAGCAAGTTACATAATATTTTAAATTTTATGAATATTAAGGGAATTACTATAAAAGATGTAAATGATATGATTAAAAATAAAGACTTAATAATGAATTTTAAGAGTGAATATTATAGTTCTAATAAAGGTGAAAATAACAAAGGTAGATACAAAAGCTTTTTGTCATGTTTTGATGAAAGTGAAATTATGGTAAGGTTAGCTATTAAGTTTTTAAGGCCAAGAGAAAAGCAAGTTTTATTTAAGAAACATGATGAAGATTTAAATAATGTAATAGCTAGAAATTATGTTAAACAAAAAGATATAGTTTATATTACAACTATTGTAATTCCAGATGTAAAAAATATAATAGTTTTTTTGAAGAATCATGAAGTAAACAAATTAGAGGCAGATTATTTAATGAGTGACGAGGGAATGGAAAGACTTAATTATTTTAGAGATGAATGGTCAAAAGATAAAAAAGCAAAGGATAAAAGAGGGGTTAATGGATATGTAAGAGATTATAGAAGTTTGTTTTCATATTACGAATGTTCTAAAAATATAGTTGTTTTGGCTGTTAAGATGTTAGACTTTGAAGATAGAGTTAAGCTTTATAAAAAATATGGTGAGAATTTAGAAAATATAAAAACAGTCACTTTATCTCTTGATGAAAAGATTAGAACTTCTAATTTGATAGATAATGATTTGAAAAAGATTATCAAGTTTTTAGTATATTTAGATATGAGTGAAGAAGAAATTAATTATTTAATTAGTATTAAAGATGAAACTATTATTAGTTCTTTAAGAGAAAAGTATGAGAAATATAATATAGAAAATTTTAAAGATGGAAATAATAAGTTTTATAAGAGTTTCTTTTTAATGTTTGATTATCCTGAGTATTTAGTTAGACTTGCTGTTTTGTTAATTACTGATAAAGCAAGAAATTTAGTTTATAAAAAATATGATGAAAATTTAGAGAATGTTTTAGTTAGAGACAATGTAACTAGTAATGATAATTCAATGATTAATAGTATGGTAAAACCTCAAATGAATAAGGCTTTAGAATTTTTGTCTATTAGAAATATAAATAAAGATTATGCTTTATATTTAATGAGTAGTGATGGTAAGAAAGATTTAGATTTATTTCGTATTTGGTTTAAGAAAAGTAGAAAAATAACTTTAGAAATTTTAAAGAGTATGAAAGCATTAATGGAAAAAGATATATATTTATTAAGTACATATGGTTTTAAAAATGCTTTAGGTATAACTTTAATTAATAATTATGGAGATGTTATGACAATAGATGAAATATTAGAATATTCTGGTGCTGATAGAGAAATAATTAATAAGTTTTATGGAGAAAGATTAAGTAGAAGATTTTCTTGGGAGAAGTAGAACAATAATAAAAATAAAAGACCTAATTAGTCAGTAACTTTTAGGCCTTTTTTTTCAAATTCTTTATGTAGTTGTCTAGTAGTCCAAAGAAGAGAATATTTTGTTTGATTAATTATTAGGTCAAATTCTCCAATGTATTCAAATACTCTAGGTGTCCAACACATTTTAAAATCATTTAATCCTTTGTAAGGGTTTGTTTTAGAGAAGTCTCCTGTCATACCATTTAAATCTAAGAAATTAAAGTCTTCTCTTTTATAATGATTTAGTAACATATAATGTAAGTAATAATTAGGTTGAAGTCTTGTATATTCTTTTTTGAATCCACTTGTATAGATGTTAGCAACTTTGTTTTGTTTAATTACTAGAGCACCTGCAATTATTTCTTTATAAATTCCATTTTGAATTTTTACATTTAATTCAGCTATTTCTTTTTTTATGTCATCTAATTTTTTATCACTATTCATTTTTTCTTGATATAATTCTTTATTAGTAGGGTCTAGTTGGAATACTTTGTTGATTTTTTCATTAATTGTTTCTTCAGTATTGTGGTCATCTTGTAAGTTTTCTAAATATTCATGGTAATTTACTTCTACTAAAAATAAATCTATCATATCTTTTTCATTAAATGTTTTGTAAAGTGTTTTGTAGAAACTATCACTTGTATCATCTTTTCTTTTAACTAATTCGTATATGTCATTAATATTATATAAATCACCTTTAATAAGGCTTAGACCTTTATTATTTATTTTATTTAATTTATTTTGAGTTTTTTTGTCTAGTTTAGTGTAATCAAATGTTTTAAGATTAACGATAGGATTATATTTTGGAAGAACGCTTTCAAAATATTTGTTATCTTTTAATTTCTTATAGTTGTTTTTTTCAAATGTATCAAATAATTTAGCAGCTAGGGTATTTACATTTTTTGTATCAGTTTCAGGAAAACATTCAGTATATGTGATA
The DNA here is from genome assembly GCA_964457135.1 of uncultured Muribaculaceae bacterium. Taxonomy (GTDB): domain Bacteria; phylum Bacillota_I; class Bacilli_A; order RF39; family UBA660; genus MGBC139354. The sequence continues at coordinate 16,900 of CAYWED010000007.1, read as the reverse complement.
ATAGGATTTATTTTAATGAATGCATATCCTTTTTTTGAAAAATACTTTTTTAAAGCTGTAGAAAATTCAGTAAATTCATCTTCATTAAAGTAATCTACTAAAAATCCTCTTGGAGCATATCCATATTTAACATTAAGCGATATTGTTTTTGCTAGAATTAAAGAAGCGGCTACAAGTTTGTCTTCTTCATTATATCCACCAATATATATATCTTTATAATCGTACTTGCTCATAAGGTGTCCATAATCTGATGTTTGATAAAAACTACCAAGAATATGAGTACTTGCAAATTCATCAAAAACTTCTTCAGTTATTTCTTTTATAATCATAATAATCCCTCCTAAATTTGAGATGTTTTATATTATAGCATATTTTGTACAAGTTAACAATTAGAAATAGTAAAAAAATCTTGAATTTTCATGGTAAATTCTATATAAAAGTATGAAAACTATAATTTGTTATTTTAAATTCAGTTGTTAATAGTATAAAATTAATATATTTTTTTTAAATAGTGTGTTATGATTTTTATAGGAGGAGGTTTTTGAATGAAAAATGGTAATTTATATCAAAAAGTAAAATCAGCGAAAAAAGATGATAGGGTTGCTTGGGCTAAGTATTATGAAATGCTATGGGCAATGGAAAAGGAATTAGAAGAGGCTACAAGACCTATTAAAGAAAAATATGAGCCAATTTTAAAAATATTAAAAAAAGAAGCATATGAAAAAGGTGGGAAAGTTTGGGATATAGCTGGAATGTATCACGATTGTGGTAGATTTTTTGCTCCTAATATAACAGATATAATTGCAGTCTTTTTAACTTATATAGAAGGAGAAAAGTACATCCCTTATAGGAATTGGAAAAATAATGAAATAAATGAAAATAGTATTATTATTAAAGAAAGTGTTAATAATCAATATGATAAAATAGATTATAGTACTCTTGATAAGTTATATAAAAATGGTGATTTAATTAGACTTAATAGTGGATTTTCTAATATGGTAGATTTTTATAACAATGTTGGTGAAGCAAATTATAGTTTTGGAGAGTTTAGTTATTTGCATGAATTTGTTAATCGATTAATTCAATATCGAATAGAAAATGATAAAAAGAATGTAAATGAAATAACTATGGATGACTTATATTCATTTATGTGTAACTTTATATTAACACATCCTGATTTGGCTCAAAAGAATAAAGATAAGAGAGAACAAATGTTAATGAGAGAAAGTGAAGAAGATAAATTAATGTTAGAATGTAAAAAGTTAGAAAAAAGATTGAAATAAGTTTTTAAAGTATTAAGTAGAACAAGAAAGAAATTAATATAAAAGAAATAGCACTATAAAAAATAGTGTTTTTCTATGTAAAGTAAGTGTTTTAAAGAGTGTAAAGTAAACTTGTTATTTAAGTGGTTTTTATTGTATAATTAAGTAAAAGTTAGAGGTGACTTTAAATTGAGTAAAATTATAGATGTTAAAGCGCGTGAGATTTTAGATTCTAGAGGGAATCCTACTGTAGAGGTTAGTGTATTTACTGAAAATGGAAATGTTGGAACTTTTGGTGTGCCAAGTGGTGCCTCTACTGGTAAACGTGAGGCTTTAGAATTAAGAGATAATGACCATAGATATTTTGGTAAAGGTGTTTTAAAAGCTGTAAGTAATGTTAATGAAGTTTTAAAACCTAAAATACTTGGAGAAGAGGTAAGTAATCAAAAGAAAATAGACCAAATTATGATAGAACTTGATGGTACTCCTAATAAAAGTAATTTAGGCGCTAATGCAATTTTAGGGGTAAGTGTTGCATGTTTAAAAGCAGCAGCAAAAGATGCGAATTTAAGTGTTTATAAATATTTAAATAAGAGAGAGGTTAAATTACCTTTTTGTATGTTTAATATAATAAACGGTGGAAAGCATGCTAGTAATAATATTGATATTCAAGAGTTTATGATAGTACCTAAGTTTAGTGATTTTTCTGAGAGTTTAAGGGCTGCAAGTGAGGTGTTTCACTCTTTAAAAACTTTGCTTTTAGATAAAGGTCTTCAAACTACTGTTGGAGATGAGGGTGGGTATGCACCTGATTTATCTAGTAATGAAGAAGCTTTAAGTATTATTGTTAAGTCTATTGAAACTGCTGGTTATATTCCAGGAAAGAACATTTTTATAGCGATTGATGTGGCTGCTAGTAGTTTTTATAATAGTCAAAGTGATACTTATAATATAGATAATACTAATATGAGTCGTGAAGAACTGTTAAATTATTATATAGAACTTGTTAAGAAATATCCTATTATTAGTATAGAAGACCCCTTTGATGAAGAGGATTATGTAGGATTTAAGATGATTACTGAAAGTTTAGGAAAAAGAGTTAGTATAGTAGGTGACGATTTATTTGTTACCAATAAAGAGTTACTTAAAAAAGGTATAGACGAAGGACTTTGTAATGCTATTTTGATTAAACCTAATCAAGTGGGTAGTTTTTATGAAACTTTAGAGACAATAGTTTTAGCTAAACAAAATAAGTATACTTGTGTTATGAGTCATAGGAGTGGAGAAACAATAGATACATTTATTGCTGACTTAGCAGTTGCTTTAAATATTCCTTTTATGAAAAGTGGTAGTGTATCTAGAGGTGAGAGACTTGCTAAATATAATAGGTTATTAGAAATAGAAGAAGAAATTGTTGACAAGGCTCAACAAAGAAATTAGAATAGATGTTAAAAGTTGGGAGGTATTTGGTTTATGGAAAATATTTTAACTATTAAAAAGAGAGATGAGTTTTTTGAATTTTTAACGAGTGCTGGTTTAGACCCTATACATAATAGTGCTATTTTAGAAGTTGCACCTAATGTTATAAGTAGCCAATCTATTCCTTTACTTGAAAAGTATGGAGAACTTTATGAGCAATTTTTAGTTACTAAAAGATATGGTGGAAGTATTAATGGTTCAAAAAGAGATTATTATAAAAAAGTAGCCTCATCATTTATAAATAGTGTTGATGGTATATTTGGAGAAGTAATGATTATTAATGGACAAACATGCATTTATGGGTATGATAATCCATATAATTTAAATTTGACTGGAAAAGGTGCTGGTAAAGTTCAATATGTTTATAAAGGTACGTATATACCAAGAGATTGTAATATAGCTTATCGTGATGTAGCTTATAATACGCTTTTAATTCAGGGACAACCAGAAGAAGCATATAATCTTTGTATGAGTGAGTTAGATTTATTATTTGGAGATACTTGTGAAATTGGAAATAGAGAAGTTAGAAGATTTTATGAAGATTTACTTAGAACAATACAAAAATATAATCCCAATGGCGAAGATTATGATTTAATAAGAGATGAGAGTAGAAATCGCTCGAGTGATGCATATCTAATAAAGAGAATGTATAAATAAAATTATGTACTTTTAAATATACTACTTGTAAAAATACTTTAAATATCATATAATATTAATCGAGGGAGAAAAAATGGAAATAGTATTAATTATAATATCTGTTCTATTAATAGCACTTGTTCTTTTACAAAGTAATAAGGCTAGTGATGCTGGACAAATTATTACTGGTGGAAACAGTATGTTAATGGGACAAATGAAAGAGCGTGGAGCAGAAAAATTTATAACAAGATTAACTTATGTATTAGGGTTTTTATTTATATTAATATCTCTATTCTTAAGTTTGTAGGAAGCGAAGGAAAATCCTTTGTTTTTTTCTTTTGTCGTGATATACTTGGGATAGAGAAATTTATATGAAGGAGCGTGAGATTATGAATAATACTGATATAATGAATTTTTGGCTAGAAAGCGCAGATAGTGACTATGATACTATGTTAGTTATGTTTAAAAATAAAAAATATAGTTGGAGTTTATTTATTGGACAACTGGTAATAGAAAAATTACTTAAAGCATTATATGCCAAAAATAATAAGAGTAATCCACATGCTCCTAGAAGTCATGATTTAGTATATTTGGCTGATAGATGTGAAATCCAATATAGCGAAAAACAAAATGATATGCTAGAAGAAATTACTAAATTTTGTTTAGATGGAAGATACGATGATTATAAAAAGAATTTTCAAAAGATTTGTACAAAAGAATTTACAAATGAAAAATTAGAAGAAATAGAGGTGATAATAAAATGGTTAAAAAAATTATTACAAAAATAAAAAATAGAAAAATAATGAAAATTGCAAAAGAATATGCTAAAGAAGTACAAAAGAATTATGATGTAGAAGCAGTTATTTTATTTGGAAGTTATGCTAAGGGAACTAATCATAAAGATAGTGATATTGATATAATGATAGTCACTAATAATATAGTTGATAATATTTGGTTAGAGGAATTAAATTTAATGAGGTTAAGACGTGAAATAGATAACAGGATTGAGCCACATTTAATAGAGATAGAAGATTATAAAACAGGTAATCATCCGTTTATAAAGGAAGTTATTGATACTGGTATTAGAGTTATATAATATTTTAATTATGGAGAGTTTTGAAGATGAGTGAAGTAAGTAGAATTTATAGATTAAAGTTATTAAAAAGGACTATTGAAGATAAGCAATGTGAAGCTCAAAATAAAGAATTAGAACTTAATAGACTTAGAGAAGAAATAAATAGATTAAATATAGAATACGAAAGAGAAAGTAATAGTGAGCTATCAGTACTTCTATTTATAGTTGAGGAGTCTTTGCCAATTGCTCTTAATGATAATGATTGGAAATATGAGTATATTTATTATCTTCCTTTTATTGATGAAGTAAAACGTGTTATAAAACATTCAAGTTTAGAAAGATTACCAAATACTGTTGATTTATCTAAATGTTTTAAAAATTTTGGTATGCCTAAATATATTTATCCTGGTGTAGTCGATGCTAAAATAATTGATGAAGCAGTTTATATATTAAAAGAAATAATAGAAGAAATTTTAAATTCTGGGGAAATTAAACCTTGGGAAAAGTTAGAATATTACTTAAATAATATGAGTGAAGATAATGAATTGCGTTTGAAATTAGATAGAGATAAAAAGATTTAATTTTAGAAGAATGTATGGTAGAATTTATATTGAGGAGGGTTTATATGATGGATAGAACTAGTAAAATTAGTAGATTAAAGTCTTTAAAAAAATTAATTGATAAACAAGAATTAATATTAAAAGCAGCTCAAGAAGATTTAGAAGGATTAAAAGAGGAATATAAAAGAGAAAGTATAAGTGAATTACCAATACTTTTATTTGAAGTAGATACGACTATTAATATGCCAGAGCCAGAAGATTATGAATTTACGATGGTTTATTATTATCCTGATTTAGATAAAGTTTCTATATTTTCACGTAAATACGGAACAGAAAGACCATCTAATACATTAGATTTGAGAGATAAGTTTGATAAATTAGGAATGCCAACTCATAAATATGTAGGAAATCCAGATAGTGATATTGTTGATGAAGCAGTAACTTATCTAAAAGAACAAATTGAAGAAATATTTAAGAATGAGGAAATCAATTCTTGGGCTGAATTAGGCAAGCATTTAGAAAATATGAAGGTAGCCAAGAAAATTTTAAAATAGTATTTAAGCAAAGGAAAGACCTTTGTTTTTTTTCTTTTAAATGATACAATATAATAGAGAGATGATTATATGAAAGATAAAGTATTAAATATATTTAAAAGATATGGAAATAAAAAGTTAGACCCTATTTTGATAGTTAAACATTTGAAGAAAGATTATAATTCTAATGATATTAAAAATTTATTAGATGTATTAAACGAACTTGTTGATTCTGGAGAAATAGTAGCTAGTAAAAAAAATACATATAAATTAGTAAGTGACGAATACATTAAATCTAAGGTAGAGAGAGTACAAAGTGGAAACGGGTGGCTTTTGTTAAAAGATGGAGATATTTTTATAGACAAGAGAAACATGAAAGATGCCCTAACAGGAGATGTATGTCTTTGCGAAACATTTAAAAGAGCTTGTAAATTAGAGGCTAGGGTTATACGTGTTATAGAAAGAGCACTTGGTCTTGCGGAGGTATGTATAAGTGATGATGTAGTTTATGTTAAACTTATTAAAGATTATCCAAAAGCTCTAGTTCTTATTGAAAATAAAGATATTAGTGTAGTAGATGGAGAAATTGTTAAATTAGAAAGTGTTAAGGAAGATAAAAATTCAGTGTGGGTTCGTATAGTTGAGAAAGTAGGACATAAGAATAGTCCTGATATAGATACTTTAAAGATAATGGCCGAGTTAGAAGTTCCTACTGGATTTAGTGAAGAGGCTAAAGAAGAAGCAAAAGGTTTACCTACGAGAGTATTAGAAAGTGATTTTCAAGGTAGAGAAGATTTGACTAATGAGATAATATTTACAATAGATGGTAAAGACACTAAAGATATAGATGATGCGATTGGACTTAAAATTCTTGATAATGGAAATTTTCTACTTAATGTTTCTATAGCTGACGTGAGTAGATATGTTAAGTTTGGTGGTGCTTTGTTTAATGATGCATATAATAAGGGAAACTCTACATATATGGCTGATAGGGTTGAACCAATGCTTCCAATAGAACTTAGTAATGGGATATGTTCATTAAATCCTAATGTTTTAAGGTGTGCAGTTAGTTGTGAGATGGAAATAGATAACTTTGGTAATTTTGTTAATAAAAGATTATTTCCTAGTATTATAAAGTCTAGAAAAAAGATGAATTATGATGATGTAAACGTTATTTTAGATGGTGGGCATGTAGATGGATATGAAGAATTTGAGAGTATTTTGTTAGATATGTTTAAATTATCTAAAATATTAAAAATGAGAAAACTAGAGCGTGGAGAAATCGAGTTTGATTCAAGCGAAATAAAATTAGTAGTAGATGAAAATGGAAAAGTAACAGATATTAAGAAAAGAGTTCAAGGAAATGGAGAAAACTTAATAGAAGAATTTATGATTGCTAGTAATGAGAGTACAATTGAGATTATTACTAGTTTGTGTGATACTGGAATATATAGGGTACATGGAAGACCTAGTTCAAAAAAGATTGAAGAGTTTGTTAAATTTGTTAGTGCACTTGGATATAAGTTAACTGGTAAGTATGACTATAATAATATAAGTAATAGAGATATTCAAAGTATGATGAAACAATTAGAAGATGTTCCTGAAAAAGAAGTACTTGATAGAAAACTTTTAAGGAGTATGCAAAAGGCTATATATAGTACTGATAATATAGGACATTTTGGTCTTGGAAGTAAAAAATATACACATGAAACAAGTCCTATTAGAAGATTTTGTGATTTACTTATACACTATTTAATAAAAATCGTTGTATTTGAGTGGGATATAGGTGTTAGTTTTGATGAGCTCGCGAGTGGACTAACTGAGGCGTGCGAGCATATTAGTATGACCGAGAGAAGAAGTGATGATTGTGAATATGCAGTAAATGATATGAAAATTGCCGAATATATGGAAAATCATATAGGCGAAGAGTATGATGCAGTTGTTGATGGTCTTATGAAGAATGGATTTTTTGTAGAGACAGAAAACTATGTTGATGGTTTTGTAAGTTTAGATACTATAAATGATTACTATATTTTAAGTGATGATAATTTGTGTTATACTAATAGGAAAAGACAGGTTGCTCTTAAGTTAGGAGATAAAGTAAGAGTAAAATGTATTGCTGCTAATAAAGAGACAAGGCATGTTGATTTTGTACTAGTGGATGAGGGTGAAAAACATGGAGATATTAAATAGAAGAGCAAGGTTTAATTATTTTGTTGTAGAAGAGATAGAAGCTGGAATTGAACTTAAAGGGACTGAAATTAAAAGTATTAGGAAAGGTTCAGCTAGTTTGAGTGACGCATATGCTAGAGTAAAAAAGGGAGAAGTGTTTCTTACTAATATGTATATAGCAAAGTATGAAGAAGGTAACAGATTTAATCATGATGAAAGAAGAGAGAGAAAGTTACTTCTTCATAAAAGTGAGATTAGTAAAATAGATAAGTCTATAGAATTAAATCATTATACTTTGATTCCTTTGAAATTATATTTTAAAAAGGGAAAAGCAAAAATTCTTCTTGGAGTTTGTAAGGGTAAGAAATTATATGATAAAAGAGAGACTATAAAGAAACGCGATTTGGAAAGAGAAAGTAGGTATAAAATAAATTAGTAAGACGGAGGTTTTGGGTTGTGAGTAGTGAATATATAAGAAAATGCGATAATTGTTTTTGGTGTATGGATGAAGAGAGTGTTAAAAATTTAAATAATTTAAATGGTAAGGATTTATTTAAAGTTGGAGATTGTTCTCGTGGTATGGAACATGATGAAAACTATTATTGTAGTTGTTATTATTATGCTGATGGTGTAGTTAAAACTTCGGTTACTTATGATGAAGTAGTTATGGGACCTGGATATGCTATTGTTGGAAAAATTGATGATAAGATGTTTGGTTTTATAAAATTTATTAGAGAAGAAGATAGTTTTAAAATTATTTCTTATGATGCTGAGTGGAATTTAAGAAATACTAATAGGGTAGATATAGAGTTAAATGTATCTTTAGATGAAAGTGAAGAATTATTTAATATTATTAATAAATTAAGGATATCTATAGGAAATAATGTTGCTAGTCTTTTGGGTTTTGGAGAAATGATGATTACTTTAATGGACACTAAAACTTTAGAACTTACAATAGCCCAAAGTAAAAATTTTGAAAGTAAAAATGGTATTATGGAAGTAATTATAAATTCTCAACATAGAGGGTACTATGCATTAGAAGAATTTTATTCAAATTTGAAGGGACTTTGTGGAGAGAATGTTTGTAAATTGGAACTTAAAAAAATATAGAATTTTAATAGAAATAATTTGATTATAAGTTATATGTGTGTTATCATGTATATGCGATGGAAAAATGTTAAATCATTTTTGCAAGGACGCCGTCATTATGAGGACGTTCTATTTTTTTGTTAAGAATATAAAAAGAACACTTTTAGTTATTGTGTTCTCTTTATTTTATATATTTCTTTTAAGTTTAGTTAAAACTAGTTCATGTCCTAAATTTTTACTTTGCATAACCTCGTAGGTTTCTTTATTTATTCTATGAGTACAATCTGTATAGGCTTCAAATGTTGCATTTGGTAAAAGTAAGTACATTCCAGTTTCAGGACTTCTTCCAAATAGTTTTTGAATATTTTCATCTTTAGGTTGAAGATTAATATAGTCAGTAAAAAGTAGTATTGCTTCTTCATTTAACCCGTATTTTATATAATCTTCTTCAGTTTTTGGAATGTCTTTAATTCTTTCTTTAAACATTGGGTCACTATAAGCATTATAAAGTATAAACTCTTGTAAATAGCCGTCTACTGTTTTAACATTTTGTAAATATTCTTTGAAACTTTTTAAATGTTGTAAGACATAACTTGCACAAAATGTTTTATTTCCTTCTGCAAGTATATCACCATAACCATCATAACCGGTAAAATATCTTCCTTTTTCAAAGTCAATATAATCCACTAATTCTATTTTTCCACGAAATCTATACATATTATAAATTTTTAACATATCATTTACCTCCCTTGATTTCATTATAAACAAATATGTTAGATTTTACAAGCATAGAATTTTATGAGAAAATAGGTGCAGGTGAAAAATTATGCGTATTAAAAATTTGAGTATGTCTTTTGGGAAACAGGTTATTTTTGAAGATATTAATATGATACTTCCAGATGATGAAAAAATAGGTATAGTAGGCGTTAATGGGGCTGGTAAAACAACTCTTCTTAAAATAATGATGGGTTTAGAGACACCTGATACTGGTAAAATTATATTTAAGAAAAATACTAGAGTAGATTGGTTACCTCAAGTTATAGGAGATGAGGGAACAGACTTAAATATGAATGTATTTGATTACCTTTTGAGTGGGCGTCCAATAGAAAGTTTAAATAAAGAGTTAGAAAGTTTATATGAAAAGTTAAGTATGGAGGGTGTTAATCCTGAGAGTATTTATAGTGAAATAACTAGAGTGCAAGAAAGGCTAGACTATTATGACGTTTATAATGCTGATGCGACTTTACTTAAAATTATAGATGGTGTTAGTATTACTGAAGATATGCTTAGTAAAAGATTATGTGAACTTTCAGGTGGGCAAAAATCAAGGCTCGCGTTTGCTCGACTTTTATACTCAAAACCAGAGGTTATTTTACTTGATGAACCAACTAACCATTTGGATAGTGAAAGTAGAGAATATATTACAAATTATTTAAAGAATTATAATGGTAGTGTTTATATAATAAGTCATGATGTGGAGTTTTTAGATGAGGTTACTAGTAAGACTTTGTTTTTAGATAAGAGAGTAAAGTCTTTTAAGTTGTATGATGGAAATTACAGTTATTTTAAGAAAGTAGAAAAAGAACGACAAGATAATTTAATAAGGCAAGCAGAAATACAAGAGAGAGAAGAAAAGAAACTCCGAGATATAGTTTTGTTATATTCTAATTCATCAGGTAAGAGAAAGAAAATGGCACAGGATAGAGAAAAGAAATTAGAGAAGTTACTTAAGAATAAAATACAGATAGATATTCCTAGTAAACAAGTTAAGTTTGATATGGAGATGAATAGAGAAAGTGGGACTATTCCTGTTAGTATTAAGAATTTATCTTTTAAGTATGATGAATCAAGTGAAGATTTTATTATAGATGACATTAGTTTTGATATATATAAAGGTGAAAAGTTTTTAGTAGTTGGGGAAAATGGTGTTGGTAAGTCAACACTCCTTAAATTAATAGTAGGGACTCTTAAACCAGTAGAAGGGACAGTTAATATTGCAAATAAAACAGATATCGGCTATTATGCACAGGAATTGGATGGACTAGATTTAAGTAAAACTATTATAGAAAATTTTGATGAAACACATTTTTCTGTTAATAAAGTTAGAAGTGTGCTTGGTAGGTTTTTGTTTTTTGGAGATGAGGTATTTAAGAAAGTTGGTGTTTTATCTCCAGGAGAAAGAGCACGGGTAGCTCTAGCTAAATTATCAGTAAGTGGTAGTAATTTTTTAGTAATGGACGAGCCTACCAATCATTTAGACCCTGAAACACAAAATTTAATAGCTAATGTATTTAGAGATTTTAAAGGAACTATGATAGTAGTATCACATAATCCTAGTTTTGTAGATAATTTGGGAGTAGAGAGGACAATTATTTTGCCAGAAGGAATTATTTCTTATTATAATAAGGGAATTGTAGAGTATTATCAAAACTTGAATGAAAACAATAATTAGTGCATAATTTAGCACTTTTTTTGTTTGACTTTAGTCATTTAATTTGCTATAATTCTAGTACACGGGGCTGTTATGTTTCGACGGGACATTCGTGTTATATAGATGCAAGTAGTAGGGATACTATAAATCCACAATTTTAAATAATCGGAAACGATAACTATAATATGATGCCTGCTTTTGCCTAAACTTAGGTAAGGGTGTCAGTTCAGCCTTCTCTTTGTTCGTGAGAGGAGTGTCTGGACTCATAAAAGCGAACTATATTATATATTTGTCTAAGATGTATAATGAACTTTATTAGACTAAAGAGAAGTACTGAGGAGTTGGTAACCTTAAAGTATTTCTTGAAGTAATTAAACCAACTAAACTTGTACACGTCTATATGATAAGTGTTTCGGACACGGGCTCGATACCCGTCAGCTCCACCAAAATAAATAAGAAATTATAAAATATGTATGTTAGGGGAAAAGGTATGAATAAAATTCAAAAGATGTCTTTATTACTTGCTAGTTTAGTTACTTTAAGTGGTTGTGGACTTGGGAGTAGTGAAGAAGGTTTAAATAATAATATTGATAATGCAAAGGTTAGTAGTTCTATTGTGACTACAGAGGAAGTGAACCAGATTTTTGAGCCAGGTACACATATTGTAAGAATGTTTTGTCTTGCTGATGATTATGAAAAAAATACACCTTATGATATTTCTAGTAATGGTAATTATGTAGGTCCTTATATTGATGTGCCAATTGGGTATATTTTTGATAGTATTATTCCAATTACTAGGAGTATAGGTAGTAGCACTAAAACTTACGGCTTCATATATGTGTTTGTAAATGAATCAAGAGTAGAAGCAAAAGGAACTTATAATGAAAATGGAGAACTTGAATTTTTAGAGCCTGGTACTCCTTTAGAATTAGTAAAGAGATATAATTAGTACAGAAATGTACTTTTTTCTTTTCACAAACTTTACACATAGAGTTTATAAATTGTTTAAAAAGAGAATAAATTGTTTTATACTTAATATATAAAAAGTAGGGAGTAATATGAAAAAAGGAAAAAGGAAATTTAATAAAAAATTTTTAATTTTAGTGGGAATTGTTTTACTAGTTTTAGTAGTAGGAGGATTTGGAGTAAGTAAATTATTTAAAAGTGAAAGTAAGAGTCCTAATAAAGGTGATAATCAACAAGAAGAGGTTAAAAAATTACAAATATTTGACGAGAATAGTAACAGTAGACCAATTGCAGTTATGGTAAATAATAATCATAATTCTTGGCCTCATGCTGGACTTCAAAAGTCATTTTTGAATTATGAAATAGTTGCTGAAGGTGGAATAACTAGAATAATGGCTTTATTTAAAGATGCAAGAGATGTGGAAAAGATTGGTTCAGTAAGAAGCAGTAGACCTTATTACTTAGATTATGTACTTGAAAATGACGCAATATATGCCCATTGGGGAGGAAGTCCTGATGCATATAGTGATATAAAAAGTTTAGGACTTGACCACTTAGATGGTATGACATATAATGGAAAATATTTTTATAGAGACAGGAGTGCTAATAAATCTTTAGAGCATACAGCATTTACTAAAATGAGTATGCTAGAAGATGGAATAGATAATTTGAATATAAGAAAGACTACTAATAAAGGTAATGTGTTTGATTATAGTGTGGAAGAGATAGATTTAAGTAAAATGGACGAAGCTATAAAAGCTGATAGTATTAAAATAGACTATTCAAAAGGACATAATAGTAGTTATGTATATGATAAAGAAAATAAAAATTATAAGATGAGCATGAGTGGTATAGCACATACTGATGCTCTTACTAAAGAACAATATACTGCAAAGAATATTATTACTTATAAAGTTAAAAACAGAAGTTATGATAGTTATGGAAGACAAAAATTAGATAATATAGGTTCAGGAGATGGATATTATATTACTAATGGATATGCAATACCTATTAGTTGGCAAAAGAGTAGTAGGAGTGGTAAAACAGTTTACAAATATAAGTCAAATGGGGAAGAAATTAAATTAAATGATGGGAATACTTGGGTACATATACAACCAGTAGATAGAGACTTAGAAATAACTGGAATAAATGAAGAAGGTCAAGAATAAAATAATATTGAAAAATAATACATTATTTGTTACAATGTATTATAGTAGAGGAGGACAAAATAATGGAAAGTGTGATGAATTTTTTAGCAGACTATTACGTATGGTTTTTTGTAGCCGCTTTAGTATTATGTTTTGCTTTAATAGGTTTTATCATTGAAAGTAAGAAAAAACAAAAGAATGAATTTAAAGGTGAAAGTATAGAAGAAAATGAGGCAACTAATATAGAAAATACTATTCCAGTAGAGCCTGTAATCCAAAATGCTCCAGTAGAAGAAAATGTTATTAATGCTAGTCAAGAAATGGCTACTCCTAGTAATGTAGAACCAGTAGCTAATAATACAACATTTGATGCTATGAGTGATGATACTATGGAAATAAATGATATTCCTTTAGCAGTAGAACCTGAGAAAGAACAATCATCAATAGAGTATTATAGTGGACCTATTGATATGCCAACACCAGCACCTATGCCTGCACCAGAAGTTGTGGAAGATACAAATTATTCTAGCAATACTATTAATAATAATATAAATAATAATCCATTTGATGGCTCTGTTAGTTATGTAGAAGAGAGTAAGTCAACTGATATGAACTCTTTATTTAATGATACAAATGTTAGTGAAGAGAAAAAAGAAGAACTAGAACCATTTAATATTTTTGACAATAGAGAATAGACCGTAAATATATTGTTAAGACATAATAAAAGATATAGTAAATATATCTTTTTTATATTATAATTATTTTATAAGTGAGGAGCGTGAAAAGTGTGACTTTATCGCAAGTTTATAGTATTTTTACTAAAGTTTTAGATGTAGCAATACTTTGGTTTATACTATATTATATACTAAAATATATCAAAAATAATGTTAAGTTAACTTTGATTTTTAAGGGAATATTAATAATCATTTTTCTTAAGTTTTTAAGTGAATGGTTAGATTTAAATACAATTGGAGTACTCTTAGAATATATTATAGATTGGGCACCACTTGCATTAATAGTTTTGTTTCAACCAGAAATTAGAAATGTGCTTGAAAGTTTAGGAAGAAGTCAACTTCTTGGAAGACACAAAGTTTTAACTGTTGATGAGAGAGAAAAAGTTGTGTATGAAATTATGCAATCAGTAGAATATATGAAAAGAAATAGAATTGGTGCTTTAATGGTAATTGAAAGAGATTATGCACTTAGTCAATATATAGAGCCTGCTCATAAGTTGTATGCTGATTTGAGTAGTGAACTCTTGATATCAATATTCTTTCCAAATAATCCTTTACATGATGGGGCTGTTATTATACAGGGAGATAGAATTACGTGTGCAGGGAGTGTTTTACCAACTAGTATGAATTCTAATATTTCTAAAAGACTTGGAACAAGACACAGAGCAGCTCTTGGAATAGCTGAGGTAAGTGATGCGATTGCTATTTGTGTAAGTGAAGAGACTGGAAGAGTTAGTATAGCAATTGGAGGAGAGTTAAACTATAATTTAACTCTTGAAGATGTAAGAATGATATTAATAGAGGCATTACAACCTAAGAAAGAAACATTCTTTGATGCAGATGAAGAAGTGAGTGAGGAGGTGGTCTCTAATGAAGAAGAAAGAGAGAACTAATCCTATAAAAAAATTATTTAAAGGAATCTTTAGCGTATTTGATAAATTGCTTATAAATCCATTAAGTAGACTTGCATATTTTATACGAGATAAATTTTCATTTAAAAGTGGATTTATAGATATGATCCTTAATAAACCTAATGTTCTTTTGTATTTATCTTTAATACTTGCGTTTGTACTGTTTTTTGCAGTAGATAGTAAAGTTATTAATTTTACAGATACTGAAGCAGTAGTTTTAGAAAATCAAACAGTAAATGTTGAATATAATGAAGAAGCATATGTTATTGAAGGATTACCTGAACACGCTGATGTAGTTTTAATGGGTAGAAAAAATAACTTGTATTTAGCACAACAACTTGAAAATCATAAATTAAGTTTAGATTTAACTAACTTAGGAATTGGAACACATAAAGTAAAGTTAGAGTATAATCATCCAATTAATGCTTTAAATTATAAACTAGACCCTAGTACAGTAACAGTTATAATTTATCCGAAAGTTAGTGAGGTTAGAACTTTATCAATAGACCCTATGAATACTGATAAGTTAGGTGAAACTTTAGTTGTAAGTAATATTGTTTTAGATAGAAGTGATATTATTATAAAAAGTTATCAAGAAAAGCTAAGTACTGTTGCTAATGTAAAAGCATTAGTAGACTTAAATTCAATAAATGCAACACAAAGCGGAACTTATACTATTGAAAATGTTAAACTTGTTGCTTATGATGAACAAGGTAAAGAAATTAAAGATATAGAAATTGTTCCAGCTAGTGTTACAGCAACAGTAACAATTACAAGTCCAAGTAAGACTGTTCCAATTAGAATAGTACCTACAGGAACTGTAAGAAGTGGAAGTGCTATTTCTAGTATTACAAGTAATGTAAATAATGTTACTGTTTATGCTGATGATGAAGTGTTAAAAGATTTAAATTATATTGAAGTTGAAATTGATGTTAATGATTTAAGTGAAGATAGACAATTCCAAAAATATATAAATAAACCAAATGGTGCTAGAAGTATTAGTGAAACTGCTGTAACTATAAATGTTACAATGGAGCAAGCTACTACCAAAGAGTTTGATGAGGTAAGTATTGAAATTGAAGGACTAGATAGTAGGTTTATGGCTCAGGCAGCTAGTAAAGAAGATGCTCAGGTAGGAGTAATAGTAAAAGGTGTAAGTAGTTTACTTGATAAGTTAGACAAGACTGGAATAAAAGCATATGTTGATTTAAGTAGTATTACTGAAGCAGGTACATATCCAGTAAATGTACAAGTAAAAGGAACAGATGATAAACTTGATTATACAAGTAAGACTACAACTGTAACTGTAATAGTAACTAATAGATAATAATTAAAAAGTACAATATTAGAGATGGTATTGTGCTTTTTTCATTTATGAAAAAAATAACCTGATTAATTGTCAGGTATTTTTTATATAAGATTAATTTTTTTCTAAATCTTTTTTTGTTTTAATGGATTTTTTTACTTCTTCGGCTATTTCTTTATCACTTAAATTTAAAGCGATTACAATTTTAGCAAATGTATCAAGTAGTGGCATATTTAAATCATTTTCTATTCTAAATATTGTTTTTCTGTCAATGTTGGTTCTTTTTTCTAATTCTTCTTGCGATAATTTTTCTCTTTTTCTGTATTGTTTTAGCATATAATTCACCTAATAGAATTGTAGCAACTATGCCTCATTTTTACATTGACAAGTATGCCTCATAAATATATAATTATTATAGGACATACTTGTCACATTCGGAGGTAATAGATGAAAAAGAAAGTAGTAATAAGTATAGTATTAGTAATAGTAAGTATAATATCAATATTTGGAGTAACTTACTCATACTTCACAAATAAAATGGTAGGAGAAGCAGGAAAAATAAATGTAAAAGTAGCAGATGGAATAATAAGTATAAGTG
>CAYWED010000006.1:5042-35037 GCA_964457135.1 uncultured Muribaculaceae bacterium | reverse complement strand
ACTTTATATTTAGAGTAAGAGAATTTGAACAAATGGAACTAGAATTTTTCTGTAAACCAGGAACTGAACTTGAATGGTTTGCTTATTACAAAGAAGCGTGTAAAAAATTCTTAATTGACCTTGGAATCAAAGAAGAGAGTCTTCGTCTAAGAGACCATTCTAAAGAAGAATTATCTTTCTACAGTAATGCTACAACTGATATTGAATACAAGTTTCCATTCGGTTGGGGTGAACTTTGGGGAATAGCCTCTCGTACAAATTATGACTTATCACAACATCAAAAATTCTCTGGTGAAAACATGGAATACACAGACCCTGAAACAAATGAAAAATACATTCCATATGTAATTGAACCTAGCCTTGGTGTAGAAAGACTAACATTAGTTACACTATGTAATGCGTATATTTGTGAAACTTTACCTGACGGAACAACTCGTGAAGTAATGAGTTTTCATCCATATCTTGCTCCATATAAAGTAGCAGTATTACCTCTAGTTAAAAAATTTCATAGTGAAAAAGCAATGGAAATATATAAGGATTTAAGTAAATACTTTATGGCAACATATGACGAAAGTGGAAACATTGGTAAAAGATATAGAAGAGCAGACATAATAGGAACACCTTTTGCAATAACTGTTGATGATGAAACATTAAATAATGGCACAGTTACAGTAAGAGATAGAGACACAATGGAACAAACAACTATAAAAATTGAAAAAATCAAATCCTACATAGAAGAAAAAATACGATTTTAATAAAAAATGAAAATATAGTTCAAAAGAGAGTGTAAGTTTATCACTTTCTTTTTTATGTGTTTTTTCAAAATATTTTTACATTATCATCAACAACATTTTATTGACTAGAAAACTCCGTTATGCTAACATAATAACCCAGAGGTAACACTATGAATGAATTAGAAAAAGAAAAAGTACATTTAGAAGAAATATTAGAAATAATTAATTTCTATTTAAAAGAAGATACAAAATCATTAGATGACTTATTAGGAAAATATAGACGTGATCCAATGAAATATTCTACATCTCTTAACATTTTAAAAACTAAAATAGAAAATTACAAAAAATCTTTAACAAGTCCATACTTTGCAAGAATAGACTATAAAGAACTGGAAAATAAAACTACACCAGAACAAATTTACATAGGTAAACATAGTCTAATGTCAGATAAAAATGAACCATTAATAGTAGACTGGAGAGCACCTATATCAAGTCTTTACTATGATTCTGACCTAGGTAAAACATATTACATTTCTCCAATTGGAAAAATAGATGTAGAATTATTATTAAAAAGACAATATGAAATAGAAAATGGAATACTCAAGTCATTTCAAGATGTAGATTTAGTAAGCAAAGATTCACTTCTTCAAAAATATCTAAATGAAAACAATAATACTCGTATAAAAAACATAGTAAGTACTATTCAAAAAGAACAAAATAAAGTAATTAGAGAACCTCTTCATAAAAACATAATTCTCCAAGGTGTAGCAGGAAGTGGAAAAACTACAGTAGCACTTCATAGAATTGCATATCTAGTCTATACATATAGTAGCGAAATAAAAGAAGGCGACTTTTTAATCTTAGGTCCTAACAATGTATTCTTAAAATACATTGAAAGTGTCCTTCCGGATTTGGACGTTTTTGGAGTTTTAGAGTCTTCTTTAGAAAATTATTATTTAAATTTTATTGGAGAAAACCTAACACTAGAAAAATCTAACAACACACCTTCTCAAAAAACAACCCTAGACTTTCTAAATCAACTAGATACATTCATTAATAACTACATAAAAGAATTAATAAGCACAGACTTAACCTTAAATGACTTTGTAGTTTTAACAAAAGAAGAAATAATTGACTGTTTTAAAAAGAACTTTAGTGAAAACAAAAGTTTAAATATAATAATAGAAGGAACACAAAATTTAATTACTAAAAAAATAGAAGATAACTTAGAAAATTATTTACTTAAATATACTGAATACACATACACTACTTATAAAAATGTAACATCCAAAGAAGAATTAGAAAAGTTAAAAATTGAAATACAAAAAAATAGAAAAGAACTTGAAAAAGGTTGCAGACAAACATTAAAAAAATATTTTAAAAAAAGTAACACAACACCTTTAAAACTATACATGGAATTCATATCTACTCTAGAAGATAAAGATTTAAAAAATACAACACTTAAAAATCTAAAAAAGAAAAAAGTTGAATATGCTGATTTAGCTCTAATATCATATATAAAACAAAGACTACTAAACACTCAAACAAATAAACTACCTAGCCACATAGTTATAGATGAGGCTCAAGACTTAAGTGTAGTAGATTATAAAGTATTAAAGTATATTAATAATACATCATCTTTCAGTATATTTGGAGATATTGCGCAATCTATTTATAGTTATAGAAGTATAAATAGTTGGAAAGAAGTAGAAAGTGTATTTGAAGGAAACATAAATATGTTATATTTACTAGAAAGTTATAGGTCCACTAAAGAAATCATGAGTCTTGCATCTAATATATTAGAATTAATTGGTATTCCACTTCCTAAAGAGACTTTGCGTGAGGGAGAAGACGTAGTAATAGAAGAAATAAGCGCTAAAGACTCGCCAAAATACATAAAAGACAAAATAAATGAATTACTAAAAAAAGGGTATAAAACTATAGCAGTAATTAGTAAAACAGAAGAAGAAAGTATAAAAATCACTAATGAATTAAATTGCCTAGGAGTTAAAATAAATAATGTAACAGAGTCTTCAGACATAAATTCTTTAGATTATTTAATATGTACAATTACTGGTTGCCTTGCAAAAGGACTTGAATTTGATGCAGTAATACTAAATGGAGTTACAAAAGAAAACTATCAAATTAACAACATTCAAGATATGAAACTACTATATGTATCTATAACAAGAGCACTACACGAACTTATAATAACTTATGATGGTGAACCATCAGTTATATTAAAAAACGCATATTCAAAAAAATTAATACCACAAAAATAGAACTAACCTAAATAAAAGATTAGTTCTTTTCTTTTAAAACACTAACAAGCTCTTCATTATACAAAACTATCATTTCATGTAAAGCCCTAGTCATAGAGACATATAAAATTTTCATATCGAGAGAATTACCAGTATTATATACACAATTATCAGCATCACTTATAATAACAGCATCAAATTCAAGTCCTTTAGATAAAACTCCAGTCAAAGAACAAATACCACCTTCATATATAGGGTTATTTTCACCTATATAATTAATATCAATATCTTCTTTCAAATAATCATATATCTCTCTAGCACGCTTATCACTTTTAGAAATAATTCCAATAGTTTGATAACCTTTATTCTTTAACTTTACAACACATTCTTTAATATAAGAAAAATCATTAAACTTTATATATTTCACATCTTCACCATGCCTAATAACAGGTATTGCTTCATTAAGAGATAAAAATCTATTTATCTTATTTGCTTCATTCATAATCTCTATACTAGTTCTATAACTTTTACTTAAATTTGTAATATTAATTTTTCCTTCAAAAACATCTTTTACACTTTCCCAAGTACTAATACTTTTATTAGGGGTAAGTGCCTGAGCCAAATCTCCATAAATACTAAATGTAGCATTTTTTAGTATTGTCTTTAAAGCATAAAAAGTTAAATCTCCATAATCTTGTGCTTCATCTATAACTACGTGCTTATATTTTAGATAATCTTTATTACCATAAATCTTATAATTTATATATAAAAGAGGGGCAATGTCTTCAACACCTAAATTATCACATTCCATATTTATAGTATTAAGAATATCTTTATATACATTTACTGGATTTTTAAAATGAACTTTAAATGCACTCTTAATAATACTATTTGTATTCTTTTTTATTTCTCCTCTAATAAAATCTCTTTCTTTCCTAAGTTCCAACAAATTATCATCTTTTAATTTGTTATCTATAAAATTATTTAACTTTTCTAAAAATCTTTCTTTATTATCTTCAACATATTTATTAAGTAAAAACACATATCTATCTATTAAATCTCTCATATTATCATAATTATCTAGATTTTCATTTTTTAAAATATTATTTATTTCACTACTACTAAGTAAAGTAAAAGACTTAATTTTAACTTGAGTATCTTTAACACCTAAAAGAATATCTTTAAAGTATTCATCTATAATTTTTTTAAATTCCATACTCCCAACTAATTTAGAAAATTCTACACTTTTTTTACTATTTACTAATTTTATATTTTGACCCATATATTCTTCTAAAAATCCATGAATATCTCTTTCAGGAACGTCACTCACATCCAAGTCTGGTAAAATACTACTTATATAATTGATAAAAAACTTATTAGGCCCTATGACCATAAATTGATCACTAGAAAATTTATCTCTATAATTATATACAAGATATGCTATTCTATGGAGTGCAACAGTAGTTTTACCACTTCCTGCAACCCCTTGTACAATTAAATTATCATTAATATTACTCCTAATTATCGCATTTTGTTCACTTTGTATAGTACTAACAATATTTTTAAGTCTAGCATCAGCACTAACACCTAAATAAGGTTTTAACAACTCATCATTACTAACAGCATCTACATCTCTAACATTTAATAATTTTCTATTCTCTATATCATATTGTCTCTTTAAAATTAATTTTCCATCAATTCTTTTACCTAAAAAAGAAAAACTAGCTTTTCCAATATTCGAGTCATAATATAAACTTGCAATCGGACTCCTCCAATCAACTGTAACTATATTATCATCATAATCACTTATACCAACTTTACCTATATAACATTTATCAGTATAATTTTCCACTTCATTAAAAAAATCAATTCTAGCAAAATAAGGCTTCTCTATATTTTTATCTAATAATGTAATTCTATTTTGTAAATATTTCTTTTTAGACTCTAACAAATCTAAATTATCTTTATATAATGAATAAACATTTTTATACTCAAGTTTTGTATCTTCTAAAATATCTTCATAACTAGAAATAACACTCGCAAGTTTATTCTCTTCTTCTAAAATAACACTAGAATCCATTGTATTCACCATCCACTATCTTTACAAATTAAACTATCTCTAATTATAGCATATATTTGCCTAAAATAAATCTTGTGTATTTAAAAATATTGAGTTAAAATGAATTTAAGAAATAAGAGGATATTATGGAAAAATTTATTTTAAGTATTATGGAAAAAAGAATAAATTTTTATACTGATAGTAAATTATGCATAAGTGCTTTAAAAAGTGGAGAAAAAGTATTAAAAACTATACCTTGTGAAATAAAACATATAGGTTTTTTCACTATAGTTGAAGAAAACAAAGATTTAATAGTGTACACAAATAGTAATACAAAAAGTGTTAAAATTAATCAAATAAATAATCTAGCATTTTTAACTGGTAAAGAAGAAGAACTATTCTTTCCAGATTTAGTCTACTTAGCTTTATGTATGTTTGCAAGAATATTCCAAGAAGAAAATAAATACTTTTTACAAGCATCAACAGTAAAATATGATGATGAAAACTCACTAATGTTTATAGGAGATCCAGGAAGTGGAAAAACCACAACATCTTATTTATTAGCCAAAAATACTGGAGGTTCTCTTGTGAGTAATGATAATGTCTTAGTCGGGTATGATAGTACATTTAAAACTTATAGAGGTACACATTTAGTACAAATGAGGTTGGGCGCGATTAAGTTATTTTGTAAAGAACTATTACCTAATCTAAATATACCACAAACCGACAAAAACGAATGGGATATAAAAATATACATAGACGAATTATTAAAAAATATGAACTTTAACTTTAGTAATGAATCAAATGTTAAAAAAATATACTTTCTAAATAGTGTTCCTAATGCTAATGCTACTATAAGACAAAGAGAACAAATAGATAAACTCTTACTTATGTATGAACACCTTACAAAACAAATAAGAAGTACTAGGTATGCCTTAACTAGTTTTGATACACCAATTCCTTCATTTGAAATAGAAGAATATTTAGGAAGAAGATATGATTTAGCAAAAAAAATAAGTGAAAATATACCAATCTATGAAGCAAAGGGAGATACCTTAAAACTAGCAAAAAAAATAGAAAGGGATTTATAAATGAAAGTATGTTTAGTAACGCTTCCTCCATCTAGCCACAGAACAAGCGAAGAAAACTTAGGAATACTATCAATAGCAGCCAACTTAAGAAAACATAACATAGAAGTAGAAGTAATAGATGCATGGCTAGAAAATTACACTGAAGAATATGTATTTAACAAATTAATAGATGAAAGTATTTTATTTATTGGTTTTAGTTCCTACATGACAAATACCCTACCTACAATAAATATAATTAAAAGGCTAAAAGAATATAACAAGGAAATACAAATAGTATGTGGAGGCTTTGGACCGACATTTTATATAGAAGAACATCTAAAAAGTGGAGCTGACTTTATAAGTATAGGAGAAGGCGAAGAAACACTCCTAGAAATAGCTGAATATTACCTTGGTCTAAGAACTAAAGAAAGTATTAAAAGTATAGCCTATATAGAAAATAATAAAGTAAAGTTAAATGAATTAAGACCACTACTAGATGATTTAGACTCTCTTCCTTTTCCAAGTAGAGATAATCTAAAAACTGTAATGAAAAGAAAATCAACAGTAAATATGGTAACGTCTAGAGGCTGCTCAGGTAATTGTGAATTTTGTTCAGTAATAGCATTCTTTAGAATGACAAAAGGTAAAATTTGGAGAACAAGGTCAATAAATAATATAGTAGATGAAATTGAAGAACTATATAAAATGGGAGTAAAATATATTAAATTTGTAGATGATAGTTTCATAGATGGGACTAGAAACGAAGAGTGGTGTAAAGAATTTTGCGAGAAAATAAAAGAAAAAAACATACATATCTATATGCGTGGTCAAATAAGAGCAGACAAAGTAACTGATAAAATAATGTATTACTTAAAAGAGTCGGGTTTCTTCAGTTTTGCCTGTGGAATAGAAAACGCATCAGACACTTCACTTACTAGAATGAACAAAAAAGCTACTAAGAAAGAAAATCAAAATGCACTAGACATATTCAAAAAATATGGAATAATCGTTCAAATGGGCTACATCTTATTTGATAAATACACGAGCATTGAAGAACTAAAAGAAAACTACGAATTCTTAAAAAAGAATGATTTCACAATAACAAAAGGGATATTCTCAGAAATGTTCTCGGCAGAGGGCACAAAACTAAATGACACATTAAAATCAAATGATGAACTTGTAATAAGTGATTTTATACATACCAATAACAAATACACTATAAATGATGAAAAAGTAAGAAAAGTATATGATGCCTTAAAATCTTGGCATAAAAGTCACTCTCATATTTATGATAAATGTATAGATCCTCTAACTGCACCAAAAGCAATAGATATGACTTTAATGAAAGAATTTTACAAGTTAGCACTAGAACTAAAAAGGGTAGACCTAAATTTCTTTGATTATTCACTAAAATGTATAGACCAAAATAAAGAAATAGATACAGAATCAAAAATAAAAGAATATGGTAGTTTCTATAAAGAAATATTAGAAGAGTTAGAAAAGTTATATAATGCATCAGGATTAATATATGATGCCAAGTTAAATCCATTTATATAAGAGGAGGTAAAAAATGTTTAAAAATATTGGTTGGACACTAGGTAATGATTGTCCTTGTAATTGTAAACACTGCTATTCAAAAGTGGTAAGAGAAAAAGGAATGAATTTGTCAAAAGAAATAGTAGATAGAGTAATAGATGAAATAATGAGTGTAGGTTGTGAAACAGTAAACTTTGGAGGAAATGAGCCAATTTTTACTAATGGACTTGATGTAAAATCTAGCCTTCTTCCTTACATAATAAATGAGTCTGTAAAAAGAAACTTGAGTGTTGGCATAACCTCATCTGGAATATCTATAATACTTTTAGAAAAATACTATAATGAAGAATTCAAAAAACTAAATGACATAGATATTAGCATAGATTCGCCTATAGAAGAAGAACATAACTTAAATAGAGGAAAAAACGTATTCAAAATGGCTATAGAAGCACTAGAAATTTGTGAAAAATATAAAATCCCACATACAATAGTAATGTGCGCTATGAAATGGAATTTCACTGTTGATAGGGTAGAAAGTCTTGTAAAGTTATCTAAAAAATACAATGCAAACATAAGAATAAATTTATTAAAACCCACTGAAAAAAGCCATATAGACTTAATGCCTACAAAAGAACAAATTAAAGAATGTTATGAATATTTAATAAAAAATTGTAATACAGTTGATATGTCAGACCCAGTGCTTGCAGGCTCTTATAATAATGGATTAGTAAGTGGATGCTCTTGTGGAATAAACTCACTTAGAATAAACGGAATAACTCCTGATGGTAGAATTCCAGTGTCCCCTTGTGTATATATGCACCACTATATGGTAGGAGACTTACTTACCGACCATTTAAAAGATATAGTAGAGTCTCCTCAATTTAAAGCTTTCTCCTATAGAAAAAATAACTATGAAAAAATAAAAGGTTGTGCTTCATGTGAAAGTAAAGAAATATGTAGGGGAGGCTGCACCTCAGCAAGTTATTGGTATAATTATCACACTAATGGTACAAAAGATATAATGACAAAAGACCCATATTGTATAAAGGATGAAAAACTAAATTCTAAACCTACATACATAAAAAGTGAAAATTTAGTACACGAAAATTATTTATGTACTTGGATTGGAAAAGCAAAATAGGTATAATAAAGTAAAGGAGATAAAAAATGGAAGAAATTAAAAATTATTTAGGAAAAGAAATAACAGTAAAAATGGATAGACCCCTAGGAAGTACACATCCAAAATGGGGGTTTGTCTACACTCTTAACTATGGTTTCGTAGAAGGAACAGTAAGTGGAGACGGGGAAGAACTTGATGCATATGTAGTAGGAGAGTTTAAACCACTTGACGAGTTCACAGGAACTGTAATAGCCATAATACATAGAACTAATGATAATGACGATAAATTAGTAGTCGCACCTACTGGAGTAAATTATACAGATGACCAAATACGAGCATTAACAGAATTTCAAGAAAAATTCTTTGAATCAGTTATCTATAGATAATGAAAACACTTATTAAAAACGGTTTAGTCTTAACTAGCGATTTTGAATTTAAAAAGACAGACATACTAATTGAAAATGACATAATAAAAAAAATAGGAAATATAAATTCTAAGTGTGACTTCATAATTGATGCACAAAATAAAATAGTATTACCTGGTTTCATTAACTCACACATTCACTTTGGAGAATGCTTTATAAGAGGTTATAAAGGAAAACTTACAACCAATGAATATATTGAATATGCAGAAAATATAAATATAAAAAATAAAGATATTATGGAAAAAATGAGAGTTATCTCAACTGAAATATCAATATTAGAAAGTATGAGTTATGGTTCAACCACAATGATGGGTATAAGAGGATTTGATACTGCTTTAAAAAGTAATGGAAGGTTCTATTTTGGTTATCCATTCATGAAATCAAAAAAATTATCTTCCTACCTAGAAAATGCTATAACTAATTTAGATGAACTCATAAAAAATAAAACCAACGAAAACTATTTTATATTCATTCATTCTCTAAAATGGGTAGATGAAAGTATTCTCTCATTAATTGAAAAATATTTTCAAAATAACAATATATTACTAGCAATTCATATAGAAGAAACAAAAGAAGAAAAACAAAAAATAAAAGACATCTATGGTTTAACTCCACTTGAACTCTTAAAGAAATACCACTTATTAAATGATAGAACACTATTAGTTCATTCTTGTTTTATAAGTGATGAAGATATAAAACTAATAAAGATAAGTAAAAGCACAGTATGTGTATGTCCTATAAGTAACTTAAAACTTAAAAATAAAATACCACCAATACAAAAACTAATTGATAACAATATAAATATACTTTTAGGAACTGATGGAGGGGCTACAAATGACTCTTTTAGTCTTCTAGAAGAAATAAAACTTTTATCACTTTTAACTGATGTTCCTTTAAAAGAACTATTTAAAACTATAACCTCTAATGCATCAGCTTATTATAAAGAAAATATTGGATTAATAAAGGAAAACTATAAAGCAGATTTAATATTTTTTGAAAACGATACCACAATATATAAAGAAGAAAACATACTTGAAAACTTAATTTATAGAGGACAAGAAAAAGTAAGTGATATGATAATAAATGGAAAACTCATAATAAAAGACTATAAAAACTTATATTTAGACAAATCTAAAATAAATAAAGAAAAAAATAAAATAATATCTATGCTCAAATAAAAATATAGTACAAAATTTGAAACTAATAATTGATAACCAAAAATATTTATGCTAAAATAATATATGATAAATATAATTGGAGGCAGATTTTATGGCATTTGGAAATTTTAAAATATTTGAAACAAAAGATGAAGATGTAGATGGAATAAATGAAGATGAATATTATACAATAAGTGAAGCAGATGCAAAAAAAAGTAATTCATCAAATAAAATGATATTAGTTGAACCACGTGCATATTCTGAAAGTCAACAAATAGCAGACCACTTAAAATCTAGAAACAGCGTAGTAGTAAATTTCAAAAGAGTAACTAGCGATCAATCAAAACGAATAATTGACTTTTTAAGCGGGACATTGTATGCTATTAACGGAGACTTACAAAAAATAGGAGATGGCATATACTTATGTACTCCAAAAAATATTGACGTTCAAGGTTCTATAAGTGAAGAAACAAAATCAAACGATGGGGAAGATTGGTAAAAACATTTAAGTAACAAAAAATAAGAGGGTGTCCTATGAATAATTTCGATACAGTTTTTAGAGGCTATGATAAAGAACAAGTTAAAGAGTATTTAGATAAAGTAATAACTGAATACGAAAAATTATTAAATGAAAAAAAAGAAGCCGATAAAGAAATAAGTGATTTAAAAGAACAATTGAGTCGTTTTACAAATCTAGAATCAACATTAAACAAAGCATTATTTAACGCAGAAAGTGCTGGAGATGAAATCAAAAAAATGGCTAGAAAAGAAGCCGAATCTCTAGTAATAGAAGCAAAAAGAAATGCCAATAGAATAATAAATGATGCACTAATAAAAGCTGAAAAAGCAGGAGACGATGCTGATAGATTAAAAAGAAATGTTGAAAGACTTAAGCGTAGACTTAAATCAATAATTGAAGGACAACTCGAAGTTATAGAAGAAATGGACCAAATAAATTTAAAAGATGAAGAATATTAAGTCACAAAAAGTGGCTTATTTATTTAAAGAGGTAAAAAATGGACAATAAATATATATTAAGTATCATGGATTTTATATTATCGATTAAATTCTACGGGCCTATAATTTATATAACACTAGGCTACTTACTTTATCTAATAATACAAAATATTATAAATAAAATAATAAAGAAAAGAAAAGGAAGAAAAAATCACAAAAAAGAAGATACAGTAATCAACCTTATAAGAAGCGTATTTAAATACATAATAATAACAATAGTAGTCATGCTAATCCTTGAAACTTATGGAATAAATACAACAAGCATATTAGCAAGTTTAGGAATTGTTGGAGTAGTAGTAGGACTTGCTCTTCAAGATACTATGAAAAATATGTTAGCAGGAATGTTTATAATATTTGATAATAGATACAATATTGGCGATGTAGTAAAATTAAATGGCTTTAAAGGAGAAGTAATAAATTTAGGACTTCAAACAACAAAACTAAAATCAGCTACAGGAGAAGTATTTACTATCCAAAACAGTGCCATATTAGAAGTAACAAATTATACTGAATGTGATACTCTTCTAATGCTCGACCTTGGTGTAGGTTATAATACTGACATAAATCATTTAGAAAAAGTCTTAACAAAACTAAATACTAAAATAAAGAAAATAGAAAATGTAAAAGGCGACTTAAATTTACTTGGTGTTGAAAACTTTGGAGCAAGTGAAATAGTATATAAAATATCAGTTCTTTGTAAACCAAACACTCACTATGCTATAAAACGTGAAATATTAAAATTAATTAAAATAGAATTTGACAAAGAAAAAATAGAAATACCTTTTACACAAATAGACTTACATCTAGTAGAAGACAAGACAAAAGAAAAAACAAAGAAAAGTATAAAAACAAGATAATCAAAAGAAAAGTTGTTTCATAATTGAAACGTCTTTTTCTTTACGTAAATAAATCTTGAATTTTGTAGAAAATTTTACGTAAAGCAAAATTTCTTAAACAAAATAAAAGCGTTTTTAACTACTTTTGTCGTATAAAGTATTAGAAGGAGACAAAAGTACATATGAATGATTACTACAACGAAATAGAACATTTAATTAAGAAAAATGAAATAAACAAAAAAGCTAGAGTTCTAAAAAACAATAGTGAAACATTAGAAACATATTGGAATATAGGAAGATTAATAGTAGAAGCCCAAGGTGGAGAATCAAAAGCAAAATATGGTAATGAACTTATTAGAAAATGGTCTATTAAATTAAATAAACTATATGGAAAAGGCTATGATTATACAAATTTATCAAGATTTAGACAATTTTATTTAACATTTCCAATACTTGGGCCACTGGCCCAAGTATCATGGACAAATATAGTGAAATTACTTCCAATCAAAGACCCAAACAAAAGAAACTATTATATTAATCTATCTATAGAAAACAACTTATCCAAACGAGAATTAATAAAGGAAATAAAATCTAATTCTTATGAAAGATTAGTTAACAAGCTTACCAAAATAGATATAATATCTTCAAAACAAAATCTAACAGACAAGAGTAATTTAAAAAATCCTATAATAATCACTCTAAACCAAAATGAAAAAATTGAGAGTGAGAAACAACTACAACTTAAAATATTAAGTGAACTAAGAGCCTTTTTTAGACAATTAGGTAATGGTTATGCTTTAGTTGATAATGAATTTAAAATCTCATATGAAAATAAAAATTATTATATAGACATTTTACTATTTAATATAAAATTAAATGCTTATGTAGTAATTGAATTAAAAATGAGAGAACTACAAAAAGAAGATAAATCACAAATTAAGTTTTATATGGATTTAGTAGATAAACAAATAAAAGAACCATTCCACAACAAGACGATAGGAATAATTATTTCAAAACACCAAGATACATTTATAGCAACATTTGTAAGTGAAGAAAATATTATTCCATTAACTTATGAATTAATACAAGAAGGAGATTAAAAAACAAATATAAATTATTAAATTATTAAAATAGTAAGGCAATCGCTTAAAAAATGTACATAAAAAGTGTAAAGGAAAAAACATAATGAAAAAAATAAGTTATAATTAACAAAAAGAAAGTTGGTTAGTTATGACATTATTTAAAAGATTTGAGGTATTAGAAGATCCAAGAGATATAAGAGGAAAAAGGTACGAGTTAATAGATATATTAATAATGACGATATATGGAATACTATGTGGATTAAAAGATTTTACAAATATAGCAGATTTTTTAAAATTAAAAGAGGAATACTTTAAAAATTTATTAAAATTAGAAAATGGAACACCATCACATGACTGGTTATCTGATATATTTGCTATGATAGACACAAAAGAATTTATGAGAATATTTATTGAATGGACACAAGAAATAGTGAAAATAAAAACAGGGAAAAATATAAGTATAGATGGAAAAGCAATAAGGAATGCAACAGATAAAATAAATGGAGGAAATACACCATACATAGTATCAGCATTTATAGGTAGTATTGGGTTATCAATAGGAGAAATAAAAGTAGATGATAAATCAAATGAAATAACAGCAATTCCGGAATTATTGGATTTAATAAATATAGAAGGATCAATAGTCACAATAGATGCAATAGGAACACAAGAAACAATAGCGAATAAAATAGTAGAAAAAGGTGGGCATTATGTGTTAAAAGTTAAGAAAAATCAAAAAGAATTATTAAGACAAATAAAATCTCAATTTAATAACTATAACAATTTATATGGTAATGATAAAGTTAAATATAAAAAGACAGTAGAAAAAGATCACGGAAGAGGAGAAATAAGAGAATATTTTCTTATATATGAAACAAGTAAAATAAAAGATAAAGAGAAATGGAAAACAGTAAAAGCATTAGCATACGTGAAAGTAAAAGTGCAAACTAAAGATGAAGTAACAATAACGGATAATTATTACATTATAGATTACGAAATGGATATAGAAACACTAGAAAAGTCAATAAGAGATCATTGGAATATAGAATGTGGACTACACTGGAGATTGGATGTAATAATGGATGAAGATCATGCAAGAGATAGAAAAGATAATTCAATAGAAAATTTATCAGCAATAAGAAAAATAGCATTTAATTTAGCAAGTTTAGATAAAAGTTTTGGAAAAGTTCCATTACAAAGAAAACTAACAAGATATATGTTAGATTTTACAAATATAGAAAGATTAATATTTGAAGTTATTCCAAACATTGAATGATGTCAAGTATTTTATATATAATTTTTTAAGCGATTGCCATATTAAAATAGAAAACTCTAAACGATTATGATATAATTTCTAAAAAGGAGTATAAAATGCAATATAAAATAGAATTAGCGACTGAAAAAGATTTAGAGGCTATAGAAAAAATAATTATAGAAAGATGTAAATGGTTTATTGAAAATAAAATTAAGCAATGGGCTTTAGATTATTATCCTAAAAAATATAATACTAAATATTTTACTGAACAATTAAAAATAAATAAACTTTATGTAGCAAAAATAATAGATACTGATGAAATAGTAGGAGTAATGCTATTAAAGACAAGCGATAAATTTTGGGAAGATGACAATAAGGCACTATATATTCACCACTTAGCAACATCTATCAAAATAAAAGGATTAGGTAGTCTATTATTAGAATATGCTACCATAGAAACATCAAAAATGAATAAAGAATTTTTAAGATTAGATTGTTTTAGTTCAAATAAAAGACTTAATGATTATTATAAAAGCAAAGGGTTTATATTAAAAGGAAACGGAAGAATAGGAGATTACAGTTATAATTTATGGGAAAAGAAAATAGAAAAGTAATTATAGGAATAATATCAAAACATATTCACACAACACAAGTTAGAACTAATTCTTTAATTAGAGATGAACTAAAACAAGCAATCATTGACAACGGGGCTATTCCAATCGGACTTTTTGCAGTAAATGATGAAGTACAATATAATGCTAAAGAATGGAAGTCAGCATTAAAAGAAGAAGACAAAGAAAAAATAATAGAGCAAATAAAACTATGTGATGGGATAATTTTACAAGGTGGATTAACTAACGAAACAATCGAGCCATTTGTAGCAAATTACTGTTATGAAAACGATATACCTTGTTTAGGTATTTGTGCTGGACAAAATTGCATTGCTTATGCTTTAGGTGGCAGTATTTGTAAAATTTCAAATCCAGAAAAGCACAATAAATCATTTGAAAAATATGTACACAAAATAGATATTAATCCAACATCAAAATTTTATGAAATTGTAGGGCAAGAAAGTATGCTCGTAAATTCAAGACATAAAAATACAATAAAAAAATGTCCAAAGTTAGACAAAGTCGGAATTTGTGAGGATGGCTACATAGATGTAATAGAGTCAAAATCTCGAAAATTTTATATAGGTGTAAGATTTCATCCAGAAAGTTTATATAAAACAGATGAATGTATGAACAATATATTCAAATATTTTATTGATGCTTGTAAAAAATAATATAACAAAAATGTTACAGTTCAGATGGGAGAACACCTTTAAAATAAAGGATTCCAATAATTTGAATTTCATTGTTTAAAAAGATGAATTTATGAAAACACTAGTATTTTAGAGTGTTTTTAACGTTTTAATAAAATTTATAAATTTTATTAAAATAAGAAGAATGCCTATTTTACTTGCTTTATTCTCTATCTGAACTGTAACACAAAAATAGAAATATGCCCAAAAACAAGCAAAAAATCCTTGTTATATCATATAATGTTGTGATAAAATTAAATCGGCTTTAAAAAATAAGCACTTTTGAGGATTGCTTTTACCAGTGCTTACAAGAAACTTGTAGGTGTAAAAGTTTAGAACCAAAAGGAAGTAAAAACGAAAGGAAGAGTGAAAAAGAATGACAGAACAAACAGAAAAGAAAAAAGTCATATCTAAAAGTTATTTATTAGAAGCTGGTGTTCATTTTGGACATCAAACAAAGAGATGGAACCCTAAAATGAAAGAGTACATCTACACATCAAGAGATGATATTTACATCATCGACCTAGAAAAGACAGTTGAAAAATTAGAGGAAGCATATGATGCTTTATTTAAGGCTTGCGAAAATGGTGGTAAAGCACTATTTGTAGGAACTAAAAAACAAGCACAAGAAGCAAGTATTGAAGAAGCCACAAGATGTGGAGGTTACTATGTAACTGAACGTTGGCTAGGAGGAATTCTAACAAACTTCAAAACAATAAGAGAAAGAATTAATCGTCTTACTGAAATTGAAAAAATGAAAGAAGATGGAAAATTTGAATTACTTCCTAAAAAAGAAGTAGCAAAACTACAAAAAGAATACGACAAACTTAACAAAATACTATGTGGTATAAGAGAAATGACAAAATTACCACAAGCATTAATAATAGTAGACCCACGTATTGAAATAAATGCAATTCGTGAAGCAAGACGTTTAGGAATACCTGTATTTGGTATCGTAGATACAAATAGCGACCCAGATGATGTCGATTATGTAATTCCAGGAAACGACGACGCTGTTCGTGCAGTTAAAGTTGTACTTGGAGTACTTGCAAATGCAGTATGTGAAGGAAATGGATTACCTCTAGAAGACTATGTAACAGAAGAAGAATTTGCAAAACCTAAAAAACAAAAAGAAAATACAAACAAAAAAGAAGAAATCAAAGTTATCGAAAAAGAAGTAGAAACTAAAGAAGAAGCCCCAGTAGAGCCTACAGTTGAACCAGAAGAAAACACTAGTCTTGAAGACATGAAACTAGCTGACTTAAAAGCACTAGCAAAAGACAAAGGTGTAAAAGGCTATTCATCAATGAAAAAAGACGAACTAATTGAAGCATTAAGATAGAAAATATGGGGGTTAACATTATGGAACAAAATAAAAAGGCCGATTTAAAAGTAAAATTCTCAAATTTTAGAATAAATGATATAATCGATTCATTTGTTGATTTGTGCAATGTTTACGAAATTCGTACAATTTGTACTAATGGTACATTTTCATATATAGGACATAGTAGTGATGTTAAAACTATAGAAGAAACATACCGCTATATTATTTATAATTATTTGACAAATTCAAGAAGATTTGTGACATTCTATACTAACGCAGATAATGAAATACATTTCTATGAGAATTATATTCACCCTGTAGATGGTTTTAAAGTTCCGATATTTTCTACTTGTCATGCATTAGGTGAATATAAGAATCAAGCAGATAATTTTTATGTTCCAAATTATATAAAAGAATTCATCAATTACGTAATTGATTATAGAATTAAAAATAATTTAGAAGAAATTAAAGAAGAAAAAATAAAAGAATTAGAAAAAGAATATTTGAAAAGTCATTTACAAGATATAAAAAAATTATATGATGAAGTACAAAGAGAAGAAGAAATAGCATTAGAAAATCATAACGAAACAAGAAAGAAAATACTTGAAAAAATCAAAAAATAAAGGAGAAAAAATTATGGATATAAAAGCAAGTGATGTAAAAGCATTACGTGACATGACTGGTGCTGGAATGCTAGATTGCAAAAAAGCACTAACTGAAACTAACGGTGACATGGACAAAGCAATTGACTACCTAAGAGAAAAAGGTATAAGTAAAGCAGCCAAAAAAGCTGATAGAATAGCAGCAGAAGGACTAGCTAACATTTATATTGATGGAAATAAAGCAGTAGTAATTGAAGTAAACAGCGAAACTGACTTTGTTGCTAAAAACCAAGATTTCATTAACATGGTAGACACAATTGGAAACAGTATTCTTAAAAGTGACGTAACAACTCTAGAAGATGCACTAAACATTAAAACTGAAAATGGTACAATTAATGATTTAATCGTAAATACAACAGCCACAATTGGCGAAAAGTTAAGCCTAAGAAGAGTTGAAGTTGTAACTAAAAATGATGATGAAGTATTTGGTTCATACTTACATATGGGAGGAAGAATCGCATCTCTAATCGTAATAAAAGGAAATGACGAAACAGTTGCAAAAAATGTAGCAATGCAAGCAGCAGCAATGAGACCAGAATATGTAAGACGTGAAGAAGTTCCTGCTGAAAAAACTGAACATGAAAGAAGTGTTCTAACTGAACAAGCACTAACTGAAGGTAAGAAACCTGAATTCATTGATAAAATAATCGCAGGAAGACTTGACAAATTCTATGAAGAAATATGCTTAATCGAGCAAACATTTGTAAAAGATAGTGATTTAACTATTAAAGGATACCTTGAGAAAAACAATAGTGATGTTACAAAAATGGTACGTTACGAAGTAGGAGAAGGTATAGAAAAAAGAAACGAAAACTTTGCTGATGAAGTAAGAAATCAAATCGAAAGTGCATAAAAACTAAAAGGAATTCTAACACATTCCTTTTTATTATGGTCATAAAAGACACTCTAGAATATTTTAAAACTTAATGATACAATAAAAATGTAAAGTAGGTGGGGTTATGTTAGAAAGTCAACACATAGAATGGAAACTAATATGGAAAGATGATTACCTAAAATGGTTATGTGCATTTGCAAATACTAATGGAGGATTACTATATATTGGAATAAATGACAAAGGAAAAGTAGTAGGAGTAAAAAATGCAGCAGAATTAGTAGAAACCATTCCTAAAAAAGCAAAAGACATACTAGGAATAATGGTTGAAGCACAAGTTAAATATAAAAAAGGCACAAAATACGTATGCATAAAAGTAGAAGAACATGAGACTCCTGTAAGTTGTAGAGGAAAGTATTACTTAAGAAGTGGTAGCAATACTTACGAAGCAATAGGTACCGAATTAAATAGACTACTCTTAAGAAAATCTGGTAAATCTTGGGAAACATCATTAGTACACAAAACTAGTATTAAAGATTTAAATCCTGAAATAATAAATATATATAAAAACCTTGCTTTAAAAACAGGAAGACTAACTCAAAATGCAGTAAATATAGATAATGAAATATTCCTAAGAAATTTAAAACTATACTTAAGTGGAAACCTTACAAAAGCAGCACTTCTTTTATTTAGCGAAAATCCTGAAAACTGGTTAAGTGGTTCATACATAAAAATGGGCTTATTTGCTCCTAACAACACAGAACTATTAAAAGAAGATGAAATTCACGGACCAGTATTTTTACAAATTGATGAAGCGCTAGACATATTATATAAAAAATACTTGCATCTACTTTCTAAATATAACAGAAATATAGAAAGTATGTATATTCCTAGGGTTGCCATGAAAGAAATCATAACTAATGCAGTAGAACATAAAGCATATGACACAGGCTTACCTGTACTAATAGGAGTATATAATAATAAAATAACGGTTTGGAATGCTGTAGAAAATTTACACTATATAAATCCTTCTATTATCTATAATGCCCACGCATCCATCCCTAGTAACCCAGTAATTGCTAATGCTTTATATAGGTGTGGACTAACTGACTCCTGGGGTCTTGGATTAGAAAAAGTAAAAAACTCTTGCATAAAAAGTAATGTACCCTTGCCAAAATATAAAATAGATGACAAAGGTTTATTAGTAAGATGTAATCCTTCAAAAGAACATTTAATAAACTTAAGAGAAAACTTAAAAGGAGAACAAACCTTACGTGAAACACTACTAAATGAAATAAAACTAGACTCACGTGTTACTAATGAAGACCTACAAAACCTATTAAAAAAAGTTCGTAACTAAAATAAAACTAAAAACAAGAATTAGAGTAAAACAAAAATGCTCTAATTTTTTTGTATATAATCTGTAAAATCCTATAATTTAACTCTTTACAAAAAAACTCCTCTAGGGTAAAATAGTGGTAGATAGTGGTTTAAAGTGGAAGAAAGTGGGGGATTAGAGTGCTAATAGGAGAGTTTCACATTCGCTTAGATGAAAAAGGTAGATTAATCATTCCTTCTAAATTTAGAACTGAAATAGGCAAAGAATTTATAGTTACAAGAGGACTTGATAAATGCTTATTTGTCTATTCAATGAAAGAATGGGAAAATATCGTTAACAAACTTAGCACACTACCTTTCACAAAAAAAGATGCCAGAGATTTCTTAAGATTTTTCTTAAGTGGCGCTACTGTCTGTGAATTCGATAAACAAGGTCGAATTAATATTACCTCACCATTAGTTAAATATGCTAATTTAAACAAAGACTGTGTAATAATTGGTGTAAACGAACGACTAGAAATATGGAGTGAGGAAGAATTTAATGCTTTTCTAGAAAAGAATGAGGATAACTTTAGTAACATAGCAGAAAACTTATTTGAAATGGGTGATTTTAATGCATAAAAGTGTATTATTAAATGAAAGCATTGAAGGATTAAACATAAAACCAGATGGAACATATATAGATGCAACACTAGGATTTGCTGGTCATTCAGGGG
Source organism: uncultured Muribaculaceae bacterium (assembly GCA_964457135.1). Taxonomy (GTDB): domain Bacteria; phylum Bacillota_I; class Bacilli_A; order RF39; family UBA660; genus MGBC139354. The sequence goes on along the minus strand of CAYWED010000006.1, from coordinate 14,310 downwards.
AGATTTTAAGGAAGTTAGAAACTGAGGGGTTCCTATTCGCCTTTGATCAAGATGAGACGGCTGTAAAATATAGTACTGATAAGTTGAGTACTATAGGAAACAATTTTAAAATTTTTCATACCAACTTCAAAAACATGAAAGATTTTATAAATACAAAAGTTGATGGAATACTATTCGATTTAGGAGTAAGTAGCCCACAACTAGATGACCCAGAAAGGGGATTTAGTTTCCATACAGACGCTCCACTTGACATGAGAATGGATAGAAGAAATAAGTTAAGTGCTCACACTGTAGTAAACACCTATCCATTAGAAAAACTAATCGACATATTATATATATATGGAGAAGAACCAAATGCAAAAAGTATAGCAAAAGGAATAATAAACAGTAGGCCTATTAAAACAACACTAGAGTTAGCAGAAATTATAAAAAATAACGTTCCTGAAAGCTATAGAAACAAAAAAAATCCTTGTAGAAAAACTTTTCAAGCAATAAGAATAGAGGTAAACAATGAACTAAAAATTCTAGAAGGAACCATGAAAGATGCATTTGAACTGCTAAATCCTGGTGGAAGAATATGCGTAATAACATTTCACTCACTAGAAGATAGAATTATAAAGAATGTTTTTAAAGAACTATCAACTGATAGCCCACTAGCAGCAAAGTTACCAGTAGTGCCTGATGACCTAAAATCAAAAGGACGTCTTATAACAAAAAAAGCGATTATACCAAGTAATAAAGAAATAGAAGAAAATAAAAGAAGCAGAAGTGCAAAATTAAGAATAATAGAAAAAATATAAAAAGGGTGATTATAAATGGCAAAAAAGAAAAAAAGATTATTAAAAGGAGAAAAGATATTATACTTTTTAATTGGAGTATTAATAGTAGGAAATATATTTGGTCAATCATTTTCAATGGCCTTGTTATCTAAAACAAACATAGAAGTTGAAAGCATAAAAAAGAAAATATCAAAACAAGAGGATTTAAATCAAAGTTTAGAAATGAAAATAAATGAGTTAGCTTCTCTAGAAAATGTCGAATCAGTTGCGCTCAACTACGGACTAGAGTATAATAATAATAACATAAGAGTACTAGAAAATGATTAAGGGAGGTAAAGTGTGAAAAAAACAAGAACTGTAAAAATTAGTAAATTATTTGTATTAGTTGTTGTTTTTTTATTTGGTGCAATAATATTTAAACTTTCATATGTTGTACTAAGTCCTAAAGTAGATGGAATTGACTTAACTGCATTCGCACAAAATAGAAACACAAAAAAAGAAACTATAATAGCAGACCGTGGAACAATATATGATTCTCTAGGAAACAAACTTGCAGTAAATGTAAACAGTTACACCGTAATAGCAATTCTCTCCGAGCGTAGAGAAGACCGAGTTATAGATAAAGAAAGAACTGCAAAAGAACTAAGCCCGCTAATAAACATGAGTGAAGAAAGAATATTATCACTCCTTAACACTGAAGGAGTATATCAAGTAGAACTAGGTCCCGGTGGAAAAGGAATAACCGAACTATTAAAAGAGTCAATAGAAGCCCTAAACTTACCTGGAATAGAATTCATAAAAAGCGTAAAAAGATACTATCCAAATAGAGATTTTTTAAGTTATACTTTGGGATATGCTAAAAACAATGAAGACGGTTCAATTATAGGAGAAATGGGAATTGAACTCGAATTTAATAATGATTTAACTGGTAAAGATGGTTCTCGTACCTATGAAAGTGATATATATGGGTATAAAATTGCTAACACAGAAGAAAATGTCATAAAAGCAGAAAGCGGAAAAGATATATATCTAACAATAGATACAAATATTCAAATGTTTACAGAACAAGCTATAACAAAATTAGAAACAGCAGAAAGTCTAGAATGGGCTACAATTAGTGTAGTAAACGCAAAAACTGGAGAAATTCTAGGTGTTTCTTCAAGCCCAAGTTTTGACCCTAATACAAAAGAAATAGTAAACTACTATGACCCATTTGTATCATATACTTATGAGCCAGGTTCTACAATGAAAATATTCTCATTTATGGCTGCAATAGAAAATGGACTTTATAATGGAGAAGAAAAATACATGTCAGGAACTATTCAAGTAGAAGATGCCCTAATAAAAGACTGGAACAATCATGGTTGGGGAGAAATTACCTTTGACCAAGGATTTTATGGAAGCTCAAACGTAGCTGCAACAATACTTTCAGAGAGATTAGGTGGAACTAAACTAAAAGACTTCTACACAAGTTTAGGATATGGCAAAAAAACAGGAATACAACTTCCAAACGAACAATCAGGAGAATTAAATTTTCAATATAATGTAGAAGTAGCAAATGCTTCATTCGGTCAAGGTATGAGTGCAACCCCAGTTCAAATGGTACAAGCTCTTACTTCAATAGCTAATGAAGGAACTATAATGAAGCCTTATATAGTATCTAGAGTCGAAGATTCAACAACTCATAAAGTATTATTAGAAAACAAAAGAACAGAAGTAGGAAAAGTTGCTTCTAAAGAAACAATAGACAAAATTCAAAGAATGATGTATGGAGTATTAGACAGTAATGAAAGGACTGCATCAGGAAAAAGTTATCAAACAAAAAACGTAACAACAATAGGTAAAACAGGTACAGCTCAAATAGCTTCTCCAAATGGTGGATATTTAACTGGAAGCATTAACTATATAAGAAGTTTTGCAGGCCTTTTTCCATATGAAGACCCTCAAATCATAGTATATATGGCAGTAAGTAAAATTTCTAACTCTAAACTAACAAGTGAAGCAGTAAGAACTCTTATAGAAGACGTGAGCACATACTTAGGAATAGTTGATAATAATCAATTTTCTACTACTTCAAGTTTCAAAATGGACTCCTACATTAATAAAAAAACAAACGAAGTAGAATCTATCTTAAAAGAAAAAAATGCTAATGTTTACTTAATCGGTAATGGAGACAAAATTATAAAACAATATCCATCTTCAAAAGCAACCTTAAATGCTAGAGATAAAATCTACTTATTAACTAACGGAACTGAAATAAATTATATTAATTTAAATGATTTTTCAAAAAATGACATAATAGAATATGGTCGTCTTCTAGGAGTTACATTTAATTTTAATGGCTATGGTTATGCAGTAGACGCTAATCTTTCTAATAGACCAGTAATTAAAGGAGAAACAGTAGACATAACACTTAAACCAAAATTTAATGTAAACGAAGAAAATCCGACAAATTCTGACACATAAATATAATATACTAATCATGGTGAATATCATGAGAATATATTATATTTTTTTAATTAAGAAAGAAATCTATGACATAACAAAAAACAAACCAGAAAACCTATATAAACTACTAGAATCAATTTATTTACTTAATAATGACGATGTTGTTTTAGGTTTTAAAATGTTTGATAAAATATGTAAAATAATACCAAAGAAAAATATAAACAAACTAATAAAAGACACAAATATAGAGAATATTTCATATACAACATTTGGTAACACTCATATGATTAATGACTTTCTAAACAACGAAACAACAAAACTAATCCTAAATAATAGCCATATAAAAATAAAAAGTAATTCACTATACCCAACATTTTTTAGTGTACTAGAAAGTATTCCCAATTTATTTGTATGTGATTTCATAAATATGGATTATTTCTTTCTAAAAAATATAAGTACAAAAAACCTGTCAAGATAACTTTTAGTTGTTATTTATAAATATTCATTATATAATTTAAATAAGGGAGGAGTAAGAAATGCTAATAGATATATTATATGTACTAGGTGGTCTAGTAGTAGGTGTAATTTTAGGATTCTTTCTTGCAAGACGTCTTATGACAAAAGAATTAAAGAAAAATCCACCAATAAATGAAGAAATGATTAAAACTTTAATGAGAGGTATGGGAAGAACTCCTAATCAAAAACAAGTAAATCAGTTAATGAAACAAATGAGTAAATTTAACTAATAAATACTTTAAAAAGTACAAATGTACCTTTTTTTGTGCAAATAACTTGACAAATAATAAAAATCATGTATAATTTAATATGTAATTTCGAAGGGGGAATAAAAAATGAACGATAAAAATAAAGATGAATACATAACAAATAGGTTAAACAGATTAAGTAATAATCATGACAAAGTAAATGAAGTGATTAATATTTTAACAGACACACAAACTAAAGAAGAGGAAGAAGAAAAGAAAAAAGGAATAATATTTTGGCTATCAAAACATAAAAAGGAAAGTTTTGCAGGAGTAAGTGCATTAGCAATAGTAGTTACATTACTTTCTTTAAAAATCTGTGATAAAAAAGATATAGACCCAAATGTAATAGCTAGCAATCCTATTTTTAGTGAAAATCCAACAGAAACTCCAACTGCTAGTATAAAACCAACTGTAAGTTCAAATGTTAAAGAAAGTGAAATCGTTGTTTCGATAGAGCCAGTACAAAGTGAAGAACCAACTGTAGCAGTATCTACACCACCAATTGAACCTACACTAGAACCAACACATTCTTTAAAACCAGATACAAAACCAAGCGTGCCACCTGTAACAAGTAAGGCACCTATAGAAATCATTCCAACAGTTCATTATAGTGAAACATTACTTACAAATAATGATGTTTTAGTAACTATAACATCCAATGTTGAATTAGAACCAATACATGGTTGGACATTATCAGAAGATAAAAAAACTTTAAGTAAAATTTACTCTCAAAATATAGAAGAAGTAGTTACTTTAACTAGTATAGATGGTGCTACAAAAAATGTTTCAATTAAAATAAATAACATAGATAAAGAATTTTTACCATTAAACGTAACATATTCTACTAAAAATAATGAAGTAACAATAAAAATAACATCAAATGAAGAGCTAAAACCAATATATGGCTGGACATTATCAAAAAATCAAAAAACATTAGAAAGAACATATACAAAAAATATAGAAGAAGAAGTAACTGTTAAAGATTTGGCAGGTAATACTCAAACAATAAAAATCAAAGTTGATGGAATTAAACAAGATATAATAAATAGTGAAGCTCCAACACCAATAGAAACATATACACCACTTCCTTCATCAACACCAGAGCCAACTCAAACTCCAGAACCAACACCAGTTCCTACTCCAGAGCCAACACCTGAACCAACTCGTAGCGACTGGGGAGGTAATGGAGAAAATGGAGGAGACGGCTATGGAGATACCGATGATATTGTAATAACTTTCAATGACAATATCCAAAAAAGAATTGTAGCATATCAAGAAATGAGAGAAGTATTAATTAATGGCGTTACATTTGAGTATCCAACAACTACATATAAAGAAGATGGAAAAATATATAAATTAATGAAGTAGGTTATTGTGCCTGCTTTTTTTGTGAAAAAATTTACAAAAATATGTCTACTTAAGTGTCTATAAAATTTACATAAATATAAACAAATGCTATAATAATAAAGAAAATAGTAGGTGGTAAAAATGCGACTATTAGAAATAGATTTAAGAGGCATAAAAGAATTTTTTAAAGACACAGCAAAGTATATAATAATTGCTGTAATAGCAGTAATATTATTTATATATGTAGTTTCTTTTCAGCAAGTAATCGGGCCTTCTATGACACCTAATTACTTAGAAGGAGAAATATTTTTGCTAAATAAAATAAAATATAAAATATTTGATATAAAAAGATTTGATGTAGTAGTATTAGAAAGCACTAAATCTAAATATATGATAAAAAGAGTAATCGGTCTTCCGGGAGAACACATTGAATACATTGATAATTTACTATATATAGATGGAAAATTAGTAGAAGAAAACTTTGAAAAAAATGGAGAAACTGCCGACTTTGATATAAATAAATTTGGTAGTACTATTCCAGAAAATCATTATTTTGTGGTAGGAGATAATAGAGTTAATAGCGAAGATGGAAGAACATTTGGCTTTATTAGTAAAGATGATATAGTAGGAAAAGTAGAATTTAGAATATGGCCTTTGTTTAAATAAGAATGGAGTTGATTAAAATGGCATATATTAAATATAAAGAATTAACAAAATATTATAATTTTTCAAGAGAATTAAAATTAAATGAAATACCATCACACGTATATGAATATATAGAATCTGATGAACAAATATTAATAGCGTATAGCACATACAACGATATATTTGCATTAACTACAAAAAAAATAATAGTGTTCGACGTAAGCGGTATTGCTGACCAAATAGAGAAAATTCACTTTTTTCCATTTAATACAATTTCTTCTACTGCAATAGAAACAATTAAAGGAAAATCAATAATTTATTTGTCAATGGACAGTGGGTATCAAGTACAATTAAACTTTATAAAAATGACTGAGGAAGAACAAATTGAAATGAAAAAAGCACATATGCATCTTGTATCAGCAATATGTAGAACCAAATAAAATACAAAAAATTAATTGACTTTTTAAACACAATATGATATATTTTATAGTAGAAATTTTAAGTGAGGGGTGATGAGAATATGAATAAAAAAATCGTATTTGGAATCATATTATTTTGTGCTATTAGTTTTATAGCATACACATTTGCTAATCCTATGGAAGAGGAAAAAGGAGGAAGTACTACTAACGGAACTACTGTAAGTGGAAGTGAAAATACAGGTAATCCTAGTACTAATGAAAGTGAAGATAAAAATAACAATCTAACTGAAAATGGGGAAAATGAAAATCAAGAAAATATTACGCCAACAACTCCTAGTGTAACAGTAGTAGAAACACCAACAACACAAACTAGACCATCAAGGCCATCAAGACCATCAGCTAGTAATACTAATGCAAAACCTACAGGACCATCTACTAACAAGCCTGATACAGAAGAGCCAAAACCTGTTAAAGAAATCAGACCAACTACAGCATTTAACACTACTAGTTTAACAAACAAAGACGTAACTGTAACTATAACAAGTGAAGTAGAACTTCTTCCATTAGAAGGTTGGACTTTATCTCAAGATAAAAAACAAATATCAAAAACATACACACAAAACACTACAGAACAAATAACACTAAAAAGTACTGAAGGTGCTTCTGTAACATTAGAAGTAAAAATAAACAATATTGATAAAACATTTGAAAAAATAACTATTGATAAAGTTTTAAATGGTAATTCACAAACAATATATATTAAATCAAATAAAGAGCTAAGTCCTATGGAAGGTTGGGAATTATCAGCCGATAAAAAAACATTATCAAAAACATATTATAGTAATTGTGAAGAAGAAATAACTATAAAAGATTTAGCTGGAAACACACAAACAGTTAAAGTAGAAGTAAATGATATATATGTAAAACCAGCAACTGTATATGTATCTAGTGTAAATGTATCTTCACCTACTAAAGTAGTATTAACAAATGGAGAAACATCACAAATAAATGCATCAGTTAGTCCATCTAATGCAACAAATAAAACACTTACATATTCTTCAAATAATCCAAATGTAACTGTAAATAATAATGGACTAATTACTGCAAAAGATACAAATTCTGCTATTGAAACAGCTACAATAACTATAACTTCTAATAATGGTAAAACTAAAACTGTAACAGTACAAGTTGTAAAAAATATTAAAGGACATATTGATGTAGGCAACGAGACAAATACTAACCTAGGTTTCTATACACGTACTGTTAGAGTATATGTACCTACATCTTATACAAAAGAATCAATACAATCTATGAAAGTATACGGAACATATCAAGAGAAAATTGGATTTAATAAAAAGATTAGCAGTGTTGTAAATATAGACAAAATACCTAGTGGAGAAGCATATGTGGAAATCAAACTAGGAATTGATAATGAATTTAAAGGAAAAACACTAGAATTAAAAGCTAACTGGGTAGGAAAAGGCTCTCCAGTGATTTATGAAATAACACTATAAGATAAGTATAACTAATATATACTAAAGTCTTGTTTGAGAAAAAGCAAGACTTTTTTTGTTTTTTTACATATTATTGACAAAAATCGACTAATATGATAAAATGTGTATATAAAATTTAGATTGAGGGGGTAATTTTATGAAAACGAAGAGTTTTAATAAAAAACACTTAGCGGCTATAATGGCTGTTTCTATAATTGCAACAGTAGGTGCAATTATAGGATTTTATAATAAATATGAAAGGAATACTTTAGCAAAAGACTTAAAAATAGCTGCTAAAGAATATGTTACAGCAAATCAAATTGCAATAAGCGAAGGTAATAGTATAGACACTTCCGCTGTTTTGCTTGTGGAAGACAATTTCTTAAAAGTTAAAGAAAATAAACAAGAGTGTGTAGAATACTCAAGCGTAACTGTAACAAATGAGGGCGGAGAATATGAATATACTCCAAATCTTATTTGTAGTTTAAAACAAGCAAAAAAACAAGCAAAAGTAGTAACATTTAGTGGAAGAAATGAAACAGAAAACGAAAGTGGTGAAAATTTACCACCAGTAATTGATATCGACACCATGCTACTAATAAGTACTCCAATACCTTATTCAACTACCGAATCAACAAATGGTACTGTTCAAGCTAGTGTGATATATAACGAGATAATTGACGGAATAATATTAGATGGACAAACAGAAAAAATTACTACAGATAAAATAAATGATTTAAAAATTACAAATGATAAAAATGAAACAATAGTAACTTTTAAATATGAAACTCAAATTGTTAAATTAACAGACCTTAACGGTAACATTACTGAAAAAGAAAAAGAAGTATCTAAAATAACTGTATACTTTAAACAAAATAATATTTTAATATTTAAAGGATATAAAAATATAACTGAAGAAGACTATATAAGCCGTGAGGTAACTTTAACTGTATCAAACATTGATATAGAAGCACCAGTAGTAAGTGATGACATTACTGTTTCAAGCACAATTACAAATGGTGATATTCATAATGGGGACATCACTGTAAATGTACCTAGCATAGTTGACCAAGCTAGCGGAATTAATAAAATAGAATATAAATTATGTGATGGAAAGTGCGCTACTGATAATGTATTAGCTAGTGCAGTAGACCCAGACTCATATGAAAAAGGAACAAAAGAATTATCTAATCAATCATATACTTTTACATCTACATCTATAACTGGAAACTATAATAATTTAGTAATAGAATTAGTAGTAACAGACAAAGCAGGAAATATACAAACAATAAGTAAAAGCATACAATATGATTCACAGGCACCAGTAGTAACACTAACACCATCAGTATCAGGTCCACAAGGATGGTACTCAA
>CAYWED010000006.1:0-4942 GCA_964457135.1 uncultured Muribaculaceae bacterium | reverse complement strand
AAGAAGTAAAGATTACAAATCGTGCAGAGTTAGCATTATTAGGAATAACAATAACTCCAGCAGCAAACGAAGATGGAAGTGAACCATTCGCAAGTAGTTTCACAATAACATTTACAAAAGATGCAACAGGAGAAATCAAAATCCAAGATGCAGCAGGAAATGATAATGAACAAACAATAACATTTAATGTTACAGGAATAGATAAAGTTGCTCCAACAGTTAAAGTTACTGATACTGAAAAAATAAAAGTATCTTATAAAGTTAATAATAATACTGAGACAATAGAATTAGATAGCATTAATCAAATCAATACATTAACAAAGCTTACTAATAAAGAGGTAATAATTACTATTCCTTTAAGTGAAAAAATTATAGTTTCAAATTCAGCACCTGACTTTATAGCAGTAGACCCAAATGACCCTACTAAAACAGTTAATGGTAGTGTTGAAACAGTTGGAGGAGGAACTAAAATTAAAGTTAAACTAGAAGGAAATGCTAAAGTAACTATAAAATACACTGACGAAGCAGGAAATCCTGGAACTCCAATCGAGTTTACACTAAATAATGTAATTGATACACTAGCTCCAACTATTACAAACATAAATAAAGAAGTATATGAAAGTAATATAACTCCAGTATTTAAAGACGCAAGTGATGTATATACATATCAAGTATGGAAAAATGTAGCTTTAGAAAATATTACAAAAGTAGACCCAATAATAACACAAACAAAAGGAGAAACAGGAATAATAACACCAAGTGCAATAACAGAAGACGGTGTATATATAATAATAGTTAAAGACAAATTAGAAAATTCTACTACATATCAATTTACAAAAGATGAATTTGGACCAAATCTTGTGATAAAAGATAAGTCTGGAAATGCATTAACTTATGATAATCCTCTAGTAATCAACATGAGCGAACTTAAAAATAAAGACTTCAATGTAAAAGATTACATAGATTATAGTTCTACAGATGATGTAGATGGAAATATCACTGAGGGAGTAGAAGTAACACATTATGTAGATAAAACAAAACCAGGTCTATATGTAATCTCATTTGTAACACGTGATAGCTTATATGGATTCACTGGTTTATCACAAAACCATATAGTATGGGAAGATGTAAGAGTTCAATTAGTAGACGATATTATCCCTGAATTAAGTTATGAAATCACAGGAAAAGAAACTGCAGATAAACTAAATGGTTGGTATAAAGACTCAATAGTAGTTACCTTAAATGGTACTGATAACGAGTCAGGTATTGACTATTATGGTTACAAACTAACAATAGGTGAAACAACAACAACTGTAGAAAAACATACAATTAACGATGTAGTAAGTAATATCATTACAATAGATACACCTAGTGATAACATTAACTTAGTAGTATGGGCAGTTGACAAATCTGGAAATAAATCAGCAGAAACTCCAATAAATAATCTAAAACTAGACACAGATAATCCAACAATAACTGAAGTAAAACCATTTACTACAAAAGTAGGAGAAAACGGTTGGTATCAAGCTAATATTGGATTAGACATAACTGCAAGCGATAATGGCAGTGATGTAACTGATATTTGTTACAACATAAGCTATGACGGTGGAAAAACTTGGGAAAATGAAACAGAAGATATATGTGAGTCAACTACTACAAATAAAATCCAAGTACCTAATCTAATCACTAAAGAGTCAAGTAATATAGTTTATAAAGCTTATGCTAAAGACCTAGTAGGACACCAAACAATAGAAAATAAAACTAACACAGATAAACCATTAATGTTAGACTTAAATGACCCAATTATTGAAATAAATACAGACGGTTTAACTGAAGTAGTGAAAGGAAAAGAATATAGCATAGAATTAGACGCTACTAAAGACGGACTATATAATATACCTGCTCCTATTAATACATATGACTTATTTGCAGGAACTAGAAAAGAAATTAATTACAGCATAGTATTAGCTGGACCTACAGACCCAAGTAACTCAAATCTAGAAGTAGTAATGCCAGAATTTCCAACAAATAAATTTGCAATTAAATTAGACAACATAGTAAACGGAGCATTCAACTACATAGTTACTGATGATTCAGGTCGTTCATCTAGCATAAAAATTAATGTAAATATTAAAGACGATAAGGGACCAGAATTTGAATATGATGGTGAAACTACTATTGAAGTTCCATTCGGTTCTAAATATGACATACCAGTAATCAAAGCTTGCGACCTAAAAGATGGTTGCAAAGATATAACTGGAAAAGGAACAGTAGACACTAATGTTGCAGGGTATTACAAAGTAACATATACTGCAACAGATAATAATAATCACTCTAAAACTTTAGAATTAACTATTAAAGTTCAAAGTATAGACGCAACTGACTTATTAAATAACACATTAGAAAAACTAGTTGATACAACTAATAATATTAAATATGTAACAAAAGGTAACAACTACATTTGGTATAGTGGACACCTATGGAGAGCATATAGAATAAATAACGATGGAACTATTAAATTAATTACAGAAGAATCAGCAGCTGGTATTGCTTATGATGATGAATCTACTAATTATAGTACATCTCATGCTTATGAATGGCTAAATACAAAATTCTATAATGCCTTAAATAATACAAATATTATAGTTAAAGAATCAGCTTATTGTAACGAACTATCAACAAATAGTAAGACTGCTCGTACAACATGTAATAATTCTGTAACAGCAAATGTTGGATTAATTACTTATGACGAATACAACTTGATAGGCGGAGCTAAGAGTTACCTAGCTAATGGAGATAGATTCTATACTATGACACCATTAGGTAAAAGAAACCTTTGGGTAATAGGACCAGATGGAAATTATGCTTATGTTAACAATAATGGAAAAACTAGCTTTACAACTGTAAGTGAACCATATGCTATTAGACCAGTAATTACAATATACGATACTGTAAAGATAAATAGTGGTAATGGTACAAAATCTAATCCATATCATTTAGAAGGAGACGAAGTATCTACAAAAGATTTAAATAAACATATAACAGGTGAATATGTAAGCTTTGCAGGACATACTTGGCGTATCGTAGATACAGATAATAATGGTACTAGATTAATCTATGACGGATTATATGTAAGTGATGGAAAAATAGCAACAAACACTTATGGAACATTTAAAACATTAAGTAATGATAAAGGAATAGGAAGCATACTATATAATGAAATCTATAATGGAATGTTAAAGAAACATCAAAGTGCTTTATCTAAATACAATTGGGTAAGTACTGAATATCATTTAGGTATGAATCCTATGAAAGCTACATCTACTGAAGTAGCAAATACATATGTAGGTTTAATAAACGTTGGTGAATTAATGAGTGGAGGAAGTTCTACAACTAAAGAAACAACTTCAAAAGTTCTTGGAAATGAAATAACTGGTATTTCTACTTCAGGAATAGATAATATCTCATCATGGACATTAACTCATGACGGTAAAAAGAACTGGTATATAACTAATACAGGAGTAAGTGATATAATGACTTCTGAAGAAATATCACTTGCAATAAGACCAGTAATCTACATAAATAATAGCACTACTATTGAAAGAGGTAATGGTACTTATACAAGTCCTTACGAACTTAATGCAAATTAATTTAAAGAAAGTATTACAAGAAATTGTAGTACTTTTTTTGTGTTTATACGCCGTTTTTTGACTCAAACATATTTTTGTTTACATTTAGACGGTTATGTGATAAAGTGTTAATTAGGAGGAGGTGAAAAAAATAAAAATGGAAAGCAAAGAAAATAATTTTCTGCCAGCATATAGAGACATCATGTTCAAAAATCTATTCGGAGTACAAGAAAATATAGAATTTGTTACAGATATGTTAGAACGACTTCTTGATTTAGAACTAGGTAGTCTAAGTGGTGCAGTAGTAACCAACAGTGTTAAATTAGACAAAGAAACAGTAGAAAATAAAGATTTTGAGATGGACGTTCTTTTAAGACTAAAAACTGGTGAACAAATAGATTTAGAAATGCAAACTGTATATGATAAAGATGCTGAAATAAAAAATACTATGTACGTAGCAGGTTCAATATATAAAAGCCTCAAATCAGGAAAAAGTTATAAACAAGCTAGTAAAGTATCAGGAATAACATTTGCAAAAAACATGAAAATAAAGTCTCATAAGAAAAGTAAACTAATACAAAAATATTTCTTAACAAATGAAAATGATATAAATGATAAAATATTACCTGAGTTATATAGTGTAATGGTCGTGAATCTTGAATATATTTGTGAAGATTTTAAAGAAGTGCCAAGTGGATTTGTAAGTTGGATGAAATTCTTAAGTGCAAACACATTAGAAGAAATGTATGAAGCATCAAAAGAAAATTAAATTCTTACAAAGGCATATAAGGAGTGTGTAAGATTTATGAATTTGGATTATGTACAAAACTTTGAAGCAGATGAGAAATTAAGAAGAAGTAGAGAACTAAGGCATATAGAAGAAGCAGAACAAAAAGGCCTTTCAGAAGGAAAAAAAGAAAAACAATAGAAATAGCCAAAGAAATGCTATTAAGTAACGAACCTATAGAAAAAATAGCAACCTATACAGATTTATCATTACAAGAAATAAATGCCTTAAAAGAAAGCCTAAACATCCAGGATAAAATCGCGTTTACTGGGATTCAAGCGCTGAATAATATTTTTTTCTAGGAAATATAAGGGATTGAGATTCTATTTAATTAACACTTTATAACTAAACTTAACTGCATTTAAAAATTTCAAAACCTCATAATTACAGCATTTTATATTTCAATATTTTGATAAAAAACAAGCAAGTCGGTCTCAAACGCCCTAATCGCGATTTTATCCTGCTAAACATCCAGGTTAAGTAAATGAAAAATTTAATAAATGTTCAAGAAGTCCTGTTATAAAGG
>CAYWED010000005.1:0-37156 GCA_964457135.1 uncultured Muribaculaceae bacterium | reverse complement strand
ATGTACAAGATTATGCAAGAGAGCAAGCATTAATTGAAAGTGATAGAGAGACTGACATAGAGGAAGCGCAAAGAGAAGGAATAATTATTGGCCGTAAAGAAGGAGAAAAATCTAAAACTATTGAAATAGCCAAAAAAATGCTTAAAAACAATAAAGATATAGAAGAGATAATATTATTTACTGATTTAACTAAAGATGAAATAGAGGCTTTAAGAGAAAAATTATAAAAAGACTTATCGAATTAATCTAATATTTATTTATATAAACCATAAATGTATAATCAATTAAAATAAATAAATATTAATTATATATATGTTTACTTAATTATACAATTATTTTTTCCTTTATTTTGATTTTTTATTATATCTTTGATACACTTAATGTAGGAGAGTGAGTTTTATGAAAGCAGGTAAAGTTTTATTAGTCATAATACTTTTTGCAGTAGTAATATTTATGGCACTAGGTTTAAAAAAAAGAATAGTTCAAACATCTTGTAGTGCTATTGGAAATTATAAAGCAACTAAAAGTGAAGAAGTATCAGGTAGCGACAATAATGAAAGTTGGTATTGCTGTCCTAAAAACAAAGATAAAAACATAAAAGAATGCATATATTATGGAGAATAATTAAAATAATAAAATACATATTTGTCGTTATAACAGATACGTATTTTATTTTAAAAACTTTACAAGTTAAACATTTAGTGATAAAATAAAGTACATTTAAAAAGGGGTGTAAAAATGTACAAACTAACAAATGACTCTCAAGGTGAATTAAATTCATTAATCGCTATAAGTTCATCAATATTAGAAATATATAAAGAGTTAAGTAATTTGGAAATTGAAAACAAGAAAGCCTCAATAGATTACAAAAGAGCATTAGAAAAATTAAAATGTTCAATTAACTTAGAAGATAGTTTATTTTCTAATATAGCTACTGATGAACAAAATATAATTAGAATAAAAGAAGAACTTGAACAAAAAATACTTTTAGGTCAAACAAATGCAATTATACAAGATAATACTTTGGAATTAATCAGACACAGACTATTATCAAAAATAGGACTTTTTATACTAAACAGTCATACAACAGTAATAAAATTATCTATGCCTAAATTAAAAGAAGAAGATTTCGCTTTAGTAGAAAATGAAGATTACATAAACTCAATTGCAAATAAAATAATAGGTTATTCAAGATGCAGAAAACAATTATGTGAAGAAGTTTATTTATTATCAATAATTCTTTTAGAAAAATCTATAAATAATCCATATAAAAAAGATATAAAAAGAGAATTAATAAAATCAAAATATTATAAAATATTTATGGGTGCATATATAGAAAAAGATTTATTAGAAAAAAGTTATAATATTCCTGAAAATATTTGTATCATCAATCCAATGACAAGCGCTACATTTTATAATGCGCCTATAGAAGAACTTGAAAAAATGTACCAAAGAGAAAAAAATCGCCTTTATGAAATAGAACTTAATTCATTAATGGCATATAATAATTCCTTCATTTCACCATTAGAACTTACTTTAAGAGAAATACAAATTAGAGTAGCATTACAATATTTTACTGATGAAGAAATTAACATTATGAATGAACGCTTTCATAACATTGAAGAAATTAGTGAAGTAAATGAAGAAATAATTTCTACAATAGAAAGTGCATATAAATTAAGAAAATATGATAAGAGATTAATAATAAGTTTAAAAATATAAAAATAATAATACCTTTAGAATAATACTAAATAAAAATAAATTTATTTAGATAAAATTCAAAAAGGTTTTTATTTGTATTAAAAAATTGTGAATTTATAATATCTTATCCACAATTCCATATTCTAATGCCTCATCTGCATCCATAAAATAATCCCTTTCAGTATCATTTTCAATTTTCTTAATATCTTGACCAGTATTTATAGAAAGAATTTCATTTAACTTTTTCTTTAGCTTTATAATTCTCTCAGCTGCAATCTTTATTTCAGTTGCTTGCCCTTGAACTCCACCTAAAGGCTGATGTATCATAACTTCTCCATTCTTTAAACAAACTCTCTTACCCTTAGTTCCACTAGACAAAAGAAATGCAGCCATACTAGCACACATTCCCACACAAATTGTTGAAACATCTGCCTCTATAAAATTAATCGTATCATATATTGCCATACCAGCAGTAACACTACCACCTGGACTATTAATATAAAGATAAATATCGTCTTTACTTTGACTATTCAAAAATAAAAGTTCTCCTACTATAATATTAGCAACTTCATCATTAATTTCTCCACTTAAAAAAATAATTCTATCTTTTAAAAGTCTACTGTATAAGTCATACACTTTTTCACTACTATGTTCTTTCTCAATAACTGTTGGTATTATCATAATCTTCACCTATAATATATTTACTCCTAAAAAGAAATTTTATACAAAAAAACAAAAATAAATTAAAAACTTTTTGGCTAAATATAATATATTAAGAATATTAAGAAAACGCATTTTAATTTATGGAGCAAAAATAAAAAATGTGATAAAATATATTATAAGAATAAAAGGTGATTAAATTGAAAGAAAATATAATTATTGAAATTGAAGGTTACGACAAAGTAATCTTTAAAGAAGGTGGCACTCTTGAAGATTTACTTAAACAAATTGGAGCCCCTTCAAACATAATTGCAGCAAGAATAAACAACGAAATAGTAGAGTTATCCCACATTCTAAAAGAAGACACACAAATAACACTTATAAACACACTAGATAGATTAGGTGCTAAAATATATAGAAGTGGTTTAAAATTTCTCTACATTGTAGCAATCAAAGAACTTTACGGGGCAAACACAAGAGTAGAACTAAAGCATTCATTAGACAAAGGCATCTATACAACAGTTGACTTTGACCCCACAGACAAATCTATAGATGACATAAAAGCAAAAATGACTGAACTTGTAAGCAAAAACTTAAAAATAGAAAAAGTATCAACAAGCAGAAAAGAAGCAATAAAATATTTTGAAAGCATAAAAGACACAGAAAAAGTAGAAAATTATAAACAAATGACAGGAGAAGTAGTAACTCTTTATACATTAATGGACCACTATAATTACTTCTATAGCATAATGCCAACTAACACAGGAATACTAAAGGATTTTGATTTAACACTAACAAAAGACAAAGGAATAATGTTAAGATACCCTGCAACATTCGATGGAAAAATTCCAAGATACAATCATATAGAAAATGTACTAAATGTATTTAAAACCTATGGACAGTGGGCTAATAACTTAAAAGTAAAATATGTATCAGATGTTAATCAAGTAGTAATAGATGGAAAAATAAAAGAATTTATAGAACTAAATGAAATCAAACAAAATGAAGATATTAACACAATTGCTAGTGAAATAAAGGATAATCTAAGTAAAATAAAACTAGTTCTAATTGCAGGTCCATCAAGTTCAGGAAAAACAACAACATCAAAAAAACTAGCACTATATCTAAAAAGCAAAGGAATAAATCCATTTGTAATATCAACTGATGATTATTTCAAAAATAGAATAGATACTCCAAAAAATGAAAAAGGCGAATATGAATACGACATAATAGACGCAATAGATGTAAATTTATTTAATGACCACTTAACAAAATTATTAAATGGAGAAAGTGTAAAAATACCGACATACAACTTTCTAACTGGAGAAAAAGAATACAAACGCCCTCCTGTTTCATTAAAAGAAAGAGATTTAATTATAATTGAAGGAATACACACTTTAAACGAGCGACTAACTGCTTCAGTAGAAAGAAAAAACAAATATAAAATATACATAAGTCCATTTACTCCACTAGGATTAGATAGACACAACCATATATCAACAGTTGACTTAAGATTAATAAGAAGACTAGTAAGAGACTACCGTACAAGAGGATACAGTGGAGAAGAAACTTTAAAGAATTGGCAAAACGTAAGAGCATCAGAAGAAAAATATATATTTCCTTATCAAACAGAAGCAGATAGAGTTCTAAACACAGCATTAATATATGAATTAGGAATATTAAAAACTTACGCTATACCAATTTTACACTCAGTAAACTATAAAAGTGAATTTTATCCAGAAGCCTTAAGAATAATAAACTTCTTAAAATACTTCTTTGATATACCAGCAGATACGCTGCCATCAACAGCATTATTAAGAGAATTTGTGGGAAATGGATATTTTGAGTAAAGGAGAAAATAAATGATAAAAGTAGCAATAAACGGATTCGGAAGAATAGGAAGATGCGCATTAAGACAAATAAGCGAGAAAGAAAATATAGAGGTAGTAGCAATAAATGACTTAACAGATTCATTAACTTTAGCTTATCTTTATAAATACGATTCAGTACATAGAACATTAAAAGAAAAAGTTGGATATGAAGATGATAAAATTGAAGTAAACGGCAAAGAAATAAAAATCTTTAGTGAAGCAGATCCAAGTAAATTACCTTGGAAAGAACTTGAAGTTGATGTAGTCCTAGAATGTACTGGAGTATTCACATCAAAAGAAAAATGCCAAGCACACATAAAAGCAGGTGCTAAAAGAGTAATCATAAGCGCTCCAGCAAAAGATAATGCAAAAACAATCGTATATGGAGTAAATGAGAGTGCTTTAACATCAAGAGATAAAATCATAAGTGCAGCATCATGCACAACAAACTGCCTTGCACCAGTATTAAACCTACTTCATAAAAACTATACAGTTAAAAGTGGATTTATGACTACAGTACACGCTATGACAAATGACCAAGAAACTTTAGACATACCACACAAGAAAGGAATAGAAAGTCGTCGTGGAAGAGCAGCCTCTCTAAATATAATTCCAACGTCCACTGGTGCTGCCTCACAAATTGGAAAAGTTATACCTGAATTAGACGGACGTCTTGATGGGCTTGCTTATAGGGTACCTGTAGGAGATGGCTCACTCTTAGACTTAACAGTAGTAGTAGAAAAAGAAACAACTGCTGAAAAAGTAAACAAAATGTTTAAATCAAATCAAAGTGATACATTAAAAATAGTAAATGTACCTCTAGTCAGTAGTGATGTAATAGGAACAAATAACGGTACAATAATTGATTCTCTACTAACAAAAGTAACTACTATCGATGGAGTTACAACAATTAAACTAGCAGCATGGTACGATAATGAATGGGGTTACACTGCTCAAATGATAAGAACTCTAGAAAGTTGGAAATAATCTACAAAAAATTATTTCCTTTTTCTTTAATTTTTTGCTTGACACAATAACGGACGTATTATAATATAAATGTAGTGGTGAAAAAAATGGAAAAAATATCAATTAAAGAATTTAAAGACAAAAGTAATATAGAAATTATAAAAGAACTTATGAAAATAAATGAAGGTTATATTACTACAAAACTTATTACAGAGTTAGGAATACATAGAACTTATCTTAAACTTATGGAAGAAAAAAATATTATAAAAAAAGTAGCAACTGGAATATATGTGTCCACTAATAAAGAAGATATAGATTATTACTATGTCTTTAGTTTAAGACATCCAAAAGCAATCTTTTCTCATTTAACAGCCCTTTATTTACATGGTATATATCCAAAAGAAAATGCAAAATACGACATAGCAGTACCACACAAATACCATAATACAAATAACAATATTCACAATGTATATTATTTAACAGCAAAATATTATAATCTAGGTATAAGTGAAGTCAAAACACCAATGGATAATATGGTAAAAGCATATGATGTAAATAAGGCACTATGTGATATAATTCGTTTTAAAACTGATGAAAAAATTATAAAAAAATGTATGCAAGAATACATAAAGAAATATAATAACTTAGATGATTTATTACATTATGCTGAAATATCTAATATAAAGCCTCAAGTAATGAGATACTATAAAGAAGCAGGTGGCATCATAAAAGAATAATAAATGAACTATTCACCATTAAATAAAATACACTTTAGCAAGTGTAATTTTTTTTAAAACAAATGAAACCGTTTCAAATTTTAACGCTTTAAAATTAAAAGTACAATAAAAATAAAGATTGTAATAAAAATGAACTGGTGACAAATAATCACCAGTAAAACTAAAATCTCAAAATATAGACTAACTTCAAATATTATTAATAAAGATAATAAAACAAAGATTTAGAGAAGAAAACAGTCGGTGACAAATAGTCACCAACTGAAAAATTAATGTTTAATGTAAAGATAAGTGTTAATGCTTATCTTTCTTTTAAAACACAAGAGTAATTACTGATATAATGGTTATAAGGTGAAAAATAGTGAAAAAGATAACTGAATTAAATGTAAAAAATAAAACTGTAATAGTAAGAGTAGACTATAATGTTCCAATAGAAAATGGTAAAGTAGTAGATAATAATAGAATTGTTTCTAGTCTAGAAACTATAAATTATCTTTTAGAAAATAATGCTAAAATAATTCTACTATCACATTTAGGAAAAGTTAAAAGTGAAGAAGATAAAAAGAAAAACACTCTACTCCCTGTAAAAAAAGAATTAGAAACTCTATTAAATAAAGAAATATATTTTTCGCATGAACTACAAGGAAAACTTCTTGAAGAAAAAGTGTCATACTTGCGACCTAAAGACATACTATTATTAGAGAACACAAGACATATGGACTATCCAAATAAATTAGAAAGTTCTTGTGATGAAGAATTATCATCTTACTGGGCAAGCCTAGGAGATATATTTATACTAGACGCTTTTGGAAGTGCACACCGAGCTCACGCTTCAACTTACGGTATAAGCAAGTATCTTCCACACGCTATTGGATTCTTAATAGAAAAAGAGATAAAAGAATTAAACCAAATCAAACAAGAAGAAAAAACACTCATTTTAGGTGGTGCAAAAGTAAGTGATAAAATAGGAGTAATAAAAAATCTATTAAACACATCTACTAACATACTTATAGGTGGTGCAATGTGTGGAACTTTTCTAAAAAGTATAGGTTACCCTACAGGACTCACTTTTGTAGATGAAGAAAAACTGGATGTTGTAAAAGAAATATTAGACTCAGGCAAAATAATATTACCAGTAGATATAATAACAGAAAACGGAATAAAAGATATTGAAAAAATAACTGAAAATGAAAGCATACTAGATATCGGTCCAAAAACATTAACCATATTTGAAAGTTACCTTCACACTGACGAATTAATCTTAATGAATGGTACAATGGGACGTTGGGAAGAAAAAGAATACTCTAAAGGTACTGAAAAGTTATTTAAATACTTAACTGATATAAAAGCAAAAGTAGTAGTATGTGGAGGAGACACAGGAAGTGCTTCTAAATATTATAATTTCAAACCATACTACTTATCCACAGGTGGAGGAGCATCTCTCGAATACTTAGAAGGAAAAACTTTACCAGCACTGCAAATAATGGAGGAATAATCATGAAAACAATAGTACTAAACCACAAAAGTTATCTCACATATGAAGAAATAACAAAGTACAAAACAGAACTTGAAGAACTAAGCACATCTAACCTAAACTTAATATTAATGCCAAACATTGCTTACCTTTCTTTATTTAGACACACACCTTTAAAAATAGGAACACAAGATTTCTATAGTTATACATTCGGTTCATACACAGGAGAGACTTGTCTTGAACTTTTAAAAAACATGGACATAAACTATACCTTAGTAGGACACCCTGAAAGACTTATGTTAAGATTAGACACCTATGACCAAGTAAAAGATAAATTCATAAAAAGTTTAAACTCAGGATTTAAAACTATTCTTTGTCTAGGTCATGACGAAAGTTTAAAAATACTAAAAAAAGAACTAAAATTTTTCCTTAAAGGAATAGACCATAATGACATAAAAAACTTAATAATAGCATACGAACCAGCAAGTAAAATAGGTGGAAATAAAGTTTACTTAAAAGAAATAGAATTTGTAAATAACTTTATAAAAAAATATATAGAACAAAACTTTGGAGAAGAAATAACATTCATCTATGGTGGTTCAGTTAACAAAGACAATATAGAAGAAATCTTAAAAATAACTGATGGTGTTATCATAGGAAAACCAAGTACAGACATTAATGAAATAAAAGAAATAATTAGGAAGATAAATAAGTAGAATTATTAAGCCAAAATTTTAATATCATAAATAATTGTAAATACTTTTTAAATAATGTTATAATTGATATGCTTTAGTGATATTAAAAAGGAGAAAAAATTTATGAAGAAAAGATATAAATTTGGTGAAATATTAATGTATCTAAGAGAGGAGTACCTTGAAACTAAACACATTTTAGAAGAACTAAGTAAACATATATATGTAAATTCAAATAGTAGTAATTTTTATTTTGATGTAAATCTTTCAAATTCAAATGAGAAAGAAAGCAAACTTAGATTAATTGTTATGAAGAAATATTCTAAATTATTAAAGCAAATTCAAAAATTAAGATATGATTGGTATAGTCAATTTCTTTATTTAGCGTTTTTCGATATTAATAGAGGAAATGATAATCAATACGAATTGAAATTTGATAATATATTAACCCCAGTTGATGGTAGTAAAAGATTCACCCCATCAGTTAAAATAATTGAACAAGACAAGTTTAATGCACTAGTAGAAGAATTCTTATCTTTAGATATTATGAAACTACATGAAAATACTTTTTACATAAATCGTGATTTTATTAGCTTGGATTATAATTATGCTCTTATTAGTTCAACATTAGGTTATAAGTCTTTGTTATCATGGGATGGAAAAGAAGACATTATTGATTATTCAGTAGAAAAAGGTTGTTGTCCTTATCTAATAGAAGAAATATTAAAGTTAGAAATTCCAGTAGATTATATTTCATCAGATTGGTTGAAAATATTTGAAAAACATGAAAGCAAATTTAATGAACAAATTTTCTTTGACGTAGATATAAAGACTCAAAATAAACACGGGAAATTAAAAGTCAATAAATTAGATAATAGAAAAGTTTTACTATCTAAAATATAAAAAATAAGTAGAACAATTGCGTTTTTACTTATTTTTCTATCAAACAAAATTTTGCAAATTCATATGTTTTCGACATTTCACGACAAAAATCGACAATTTTAGACAAAACTAGATTATTTTTACTCTAGAGTTAAATATAATGAATGTATTATAATAAATTTGTAAAAATAAGGAGAAAAAGAATGAAAAAGAGAATAATGATTGTTGATGATAACAAAGCAATGGTAGAAATGTTAAAAGAATACTTTAGTAGTAATAAACAAATTGAAGTAGTAGAAACAGCATATGATGGAGAAGTTGCATGGAATAAAATCAAAGAAAAACATGATGAAATTGATGCAGTACTTCTAGATTTAATCATGCCACATAAAGATGGAATATATGTACTAGAAAAAATAAAAGAAGAAAAACTTTCAGTAAATGTAATAGTAGTAACAAGTTATAATGAACAAGAAACTATAAGAAATATAAGTGAATATGGAGTTAAATATTTTGTATTAAAACCATTTGATTTAACTGAATTAGAAAAAAGAATAATGGACGTAACAAATCCTAAAAAGAAAGATAATAAAATTTTAGACTTGCACGAAAATAATGTTCAACAGTTTATAACTAAAATACTACATAATCTAGGTATTCCATCACACATAAAAGGATATTCATATATTAGAGATGCCATAAGTTTAGTCTATAATAATCCGTCACTAATAGGTGGAATTACAAAAGAACTATATCCAGAAATAGCAAAGATTTATAATACAAGTGTAACTCGTGTAGAAAGAGCAATACGTCATGCCATAGAGGTAAGTTGGAATAGAAGTGATTGGGACTTAATGAAAGAAATATTTGGTAACAGTGTAGACATAGATAAAGCAAAACCTACAAACAGTGAATACATAGTAACAATAGCAGACAAACTTCGCTTAGAAATGCTAAAAGTCCACTAATACTTTAAAATAAAAAAATATTATGCTAAAATATAACCAGGTGAAACGAAAATGAAAAAAGTAATATTACTCATTTTGGACGGTTTTGGTATAAATAGTAGTGATTATGGTAATGCAGTTAAACAAGCAAAAACACCTGTACTAGACACACTAATGAATGCTTTCCCTCACACTGAACTAGAAGCAAGTGGAACAGAAGTAGGGCTACCTAAAGGACAAATGGGAAATAGTGAAGTAGGACACATGACTATAGGCAGTGGAAGAATTAACCCACAACCCCTAACTTATATAAATGATAAAATAAAAAGTAAAGAATTTTTTGATAACGAGATATTAAACGACACTATGGAATACGTAAAAGAAAAAGGAAGTACACTACATCTAGTGGGCCTACTATCTAATGGAGGAGTCCATTCAAGCGCTAACCATTTCTATGCTAGCCTAGCCTTAGCAAAACTAAAAAAAGTCAAAAGAGTATGTTTTCATTTCATAACTGATGGTCGAGACACCTCACCTACCAGTGGTGCAAACTTTGTAAAAGATTTTATGGAAAGAGCAAAAAAACTTAACTTAGGAGAACTATCAACAATAAGTGGAAGATATTATGCAATGGATAGAGATAATCGTTGGGAAAGAATAAAAAAGGCATACAATGCAATGGTCTATGGTATGGGAAATGAATTTCCAAATTATGAAACTTGTTTTAAAGAACACTACAAAAGAGAAATTACTGATGAATTTATAAATCCAAGCATAATAACTAGAGGAAGAGTTATATCTGATGGAGATGCAGTTTTATTTATTAACTTTAGACCAGAAAGAATGAAAGAATTAATAGAAACATTCACAAATGATAACTTTAAAATGTTTGAAACAAAAAAATTTAAAGACCTAAAACTAGTATCTTTATTTAATATAAATGAAAATGTAGAATATGCATTTGATACTGAAAAACCAGCTCAAACATTTGGAGAATATATAGATGGACTAGATTTTACTCAAGTAAGAATTGCAGAAACTGAAAAATACGCTCATGTTACATATTTCTTTGATGGAATGAAAGAATTAAATAGTAAAAAATGTGAAAAAATATTAATACCTAGCCCACAAGTACCAACTTATGATATGAAACCTGAAATGAGTGTTGGGGAAGTAACTGAAACAGTATTAAAAGTTCTTGAAGATGACTACGATTTTATATTAGTAAATTTCGCAAATCCAGATATGGTAGGTCACACTGGAAATATGCAAGCAGTAATAGACGCTATTGAAATATGTGATTTTTGTCTAGGAAAAATATACGAAAAAGCTAAATCTAATTTCTATGAATTACTAATAACAGCAGACCATGGAAATGCAGAAAAAATGCTCACAAAAGAAGGAGAACCAATAACTAGCCATACAACTAGCAAAGTACCTTTTATATTATGTAACGATGAATATAAATTAAAAAGTGAAGGCTCACTAAAAGACATAGTGCCTACAATAATTGATTTATATGAAATAAAAAAACCAAACGGGATGACAGGAGAGAGTTTACTTGTAAAAGAGTAATCTCTTTTTTAAAGCCATTTTTGACATTTATAGCATTATATGGTACAATAACAATCAATTAAAAAGGGGGAAAAGAAAAATGTTAACAAAAAAAGAGTTAGATTACGTAAACACACCAATAAATAGAGTTCCATTTCCAGGACAAAACTATGCTCTTAATACAGGCGAAAAACTAACACAAGCATTTGAACTATATAAAAAAGATTACCAAGACAAAGAGTATGACATAATTCTAAGTAATGGAGAATCTCTAACCTTTGAAATTTTAAAAAAGAATTTATGCCACATGTTAGGAATAGATTTTAAATTAGTAAGTAATTTACTTAGTAAAGAGTTTCAAAATTTCGGGGGGGGTATTACTACCGTAGCACCTTCATTTGAGATATTAGAATTATTAATTAATAGAATTGATGAAATAATTAAACATGATGCCACAAACAAAGAAAGGTTTTTAAACTACTTTAAAGTAATGATTAAATGTACTATATTTATAAGTTTTTCAAACTTTAGTTCATTTGACTTTGGAGTTCTTAATTTCAATAAAGATAGTTATGATGAAACAAAGTATGGACGTTTCTCATCAAATGCTAACACTTTACTATTTACTAGAAGTAATGAAGCAGTTACACCTTATTACATAATGGGTTTAAAATATCTTGAAGAAGAATTAAAATCTATAGTTGAAACTCTATATGCTCCATTAGAAATAAATCAGTTTGTTGATAAACAAGAATTAGTAATTCCAACACAAATTCTTGTTACAGACAATAGCACAATGGAATTGACAAAGTTAACTGCAACTTCAAAAGAAAAACTAGAAATACTTAAAATGTACCAATCAATTCTTGCAAGCACTAGAGTACCTTCCAATATCAATATTATGGGAGATTACGAAAGTATGCTAATGGATTATTCAAATAAATTAACAAAACATTAAAGTACACTTGAGTTAGTGTGCTTTTCTCTACAAAAAGATTTATTACTATGCTATAATGAATATACAAAAGGGGTAAGAAATGAAAGAGTTTATAAGAAATTTAAAATTTGCATGGGTCTATACTAAAGGACAAAAATGGAAGTTGATAGCGATGTTATTTGTTAATATATTTTCTATTGTTGTTAGTATTCTTGTGCCAATTGCTTATGCTAAAATAATGGTCGAGATAACTAATAATGACTTTTATAATTTATTAATAGTTGGGGCATTACTTTCACTTTTAGAATTATTTAGAGGTGTTTTAAATTATCTAAATCGATTATTTTCACAAAAAATTTATAAAGAAAGTTTTACTAAAATACAAATTGAACTTGGTAAAGAAACTTTAAGATTAGAAAATAAGATTATGGAAGATAATGGAAGTGGTGTTTTTATAGAAAGATTATCAAGTGATGCATCTGGTTTAGCTGATATTTTCTATAGTTTATTTCAATATATGTCAAATACACTAACTTTAGTAGGTAAATATGTTGGTATTTTAATAATAAATCCTTTATTATTTGTATATACAATTATCTGGACTATTATGCTTGCTTTTGTAGAAAAAGTAAGAGCAAAAAGAGTGAATGAAAAAGATAAGATTGTTAGGAAAAAAAGAGAAAAAACTAGTGGATTTATTACTGAACTAGTAAGAGGTACTAGAGATATTAAAATGTTAAATGCAGAAAGTAGTTTTATAAATGAATTTGAAAATAGAATTAAAGAAACTAATAACGAAGTTTATTCTATGCAAAGAATTAGAAGAAATTTTGATATTTTCTTGGATTTTGGTTGTTCTTTATTTGATTTTACTTTAATAGTTTTTATGATATTTCTAATGATGAAAAAGTATTTAAATCCAGTAAATGCTTTAATAATTTGGAATTATAGTAGTGTTATTTATGGGATAGAATTTTTTGGAAGAATTATTGATATTGTTAAGAATTTTAATTTATCAGCAGGTCGTGTATTTGAAATAATAAATGGAGAAAATTTTAAGAAAGAAACATTTGGAAGTAAACATTTGGAAAAAGTTAGTGGAAATTTTGAATTTAAAAATGTAACATTTAAATATGATAAAGTAAAAATATTAGATAAATTAAGTTTTGAAATAAGTGCTAATGAAACAGTAGCTTTTGTAGGTAAAAGTGGTGCAGGAAAGACAACAATATTTAATTTATTATGTAAGATGTATGAACCTAACAGTGGAAATATAACTATAGATGGAGTTAATATAAATGCGTTAGATAAAGATACAATAAGAGGAAATATTACAATAATAAGTCAAAATCCTTATATATTTAATATGACAATAAGAGATAACTTAAGACTAGTGAAAGAGGATTTAACAGAGAGTGATATGACCCGCGCTTGTAAAATGGCCTGTCTTCATGATTTTATAATGAGTTTACCAGAAAAGTATGATACAATGATAGGAGAAGGAGGATTAAACTTAAGTGGAGGACAAAAACAAAGGTTAGCAATAGCAAGAGCATTTGTGCAAAAAACAGAAATAATACTTTTTGATGAAGCGACCTCAGCACTAGACAATGAAACCCAAGCACATATTCAAAAGTCTATAGAAAATATGAAAGGTGAATATACAATATTAATAATAGCCCACAGGTTATCCACAATAAAAAATGCAAGTAGAATAATATTTATAAACGATGGACAAGTAGAAAAAGAGGGTACTCACGAATATTTACTTAAAACTTGTCCAAATTATAAACATTTATATGAAAGTGAAATAAAGAAAAGTTCATAGTTATCAACATTTCAATATTGTAACGTTTAAAAACACCATTTCATGGTATAATATATACTTGAAAAATGGTGATTTTATATGAAAAAAATATTAATCGTAGAAGATGACAAAATGCTAAGTAATGAACTTTCAAACTTGCTCGCTAACTCTGGTTATAATCCAGTAATTCTAAAAGACTTTAAAAATGCCAAAAAAGAAATATTAGAAAGTAATGCAGATTTAATTCTATTAGATATAAACATACCCTACATAAATGGTGAGTTATTACTAGGAGATTTAAGAAAAGTTATAAACACTCCTATTATAATGCTTACTAGTCGGGTTAGTGAAACTGATGAGGTATTATCAATGAGTTTTGGAGCAGATGATTATATAACAAAACCATACAATCCGAATATACTCCTACTTAGAATAAGTGCCGTCTTAAAAAGAACCTCTTCTATGTCAAGTATAGAAACTTACAAAGATTTAAGTATCAATATGCAAAAAGGAATAATCACAAAAGGAAACAACGAAATAATACTAACAAAAAACGAAATGTTCATATTTAATTACCTATTAACACACCAAAATAAAATAGTAACTAGGGATGAACTCATGACTGACCTTTGGAATAATTGTGAATACATAAACGACAATGCCTTAACCGTAAACATTAGTCGTCTTCGTTCTAAACTAAAAGAACTAGGATATGAAAGTGCTATACAAACTAGGAAAGGAATAGGTTACATACTATCATGAAATTTTTAAGTTACATAAAAGACAAACTATATGCAATAATATTAATATTTTTAACATATGTATTATTACTTTTATTATGTATAGCATACAAAGTAAACTTATCTCTAATCATTTCATTCTATATAATACTAACTTTAGCCCTATTAAGTGTTTTACTAATTAGTTACTATAGAAAAAGAACATTTTATGAGAGTTTACAAGAAAACATCAAAATGCTAGACCAAGCATACTTAATTTTAGAAACAATAGAAAAACCTGAATTCTACGAAGGAAAAATACTCTATGAATCTCTTTATGAAATAAATAAATCAATGCTTGAAAACGTAAAAAAATATAATACTCAAGTAAATGACTTTAAAGAATACATAGAAATGTGGCTTCATGAAATTAAAATCCCATTATCTAGTTTAATACTTTTATCACATAACCACAAAAGCGAACTCAATGACAAAATACTACTCCAACTACAAAAAATAGATGATTATCTAGAACAAATTTTATATTACGTAAGAAGTGAAAATGCAAGTAAAGATTATTTAATCAACAAAGTGAGTATAAAAGAATGTGTAAAAAAAGTAGCACTAAGAAACAAAGACCATCTATTAGAAAGTAAAATAAATTTAGAGGTAAGTAACTTAAACTATGATGTCTACACTGACTCAAAATGGCTAGAATTTATACTTAATCAAATAGTAAATAACAGTATTAAATATAAAGATGAAAACAAAGAGTCTTACATCAAAATTTATGCAATCAAAAACACTAGTGCAGTATCATTATTTATAGAAGACAATGGAATAGGAATAGACCCCTCTGATATAAAAAGAGTATTTGAAAAATCATTTACAGGCAAAAATGGAAGGGTAAGTTCAGCATCTACTGGCATGGGTTTATTCATAGTAAAAAATCTATGTGATAAACTTGGCCACAAAATAACTATTGAATCCACTCCAAAAGAATACACAAAAGTAATAATAACAATAAGCACTAATAAATTTTATGAAGTGGCTAGATAACATTACAAAACTGTAACATTAAATTATATTAAAGAATCGACAAAATTACTTAAAAGAACTAGAATGTTTAACGAAAGGAGAAAAATATGGAAACAATATTAAAAATAGACCATATAGAAAAATATTATGGTAGCCGTTCAAGTCTTACGAAGGCAATTGATGATATTTCTTTTAATGTAAACAAAAAAGAATTTGTTGCAATTATGGGTTCAAGTGGTTCAGGTAAAACAACATTATTAAATGTTATCTCTACTATAGATAAAGTTACAAGTGGACACATATATGTAGGAGATAAAGATATTACAAAACTAAAAGGTAATGAACTAAATAAATTTAGAAGAGAAAAATTAGGATTTATTTTTCAAGACTTTAATTTACTAGATACACTAACTGCCTACGAAAATATAGCACTTTCGCTTTCAATACAAAATGTGCCCTCTAAAGAAATAGATGAGAAAATCAAGAAAGTTGCGAGCGACCTAGACATCAAAGAAGTACTAAAAAAATATCCTTACCAAATGAGTGGAGGACAAAAAGGAAGAGTTGCTTCTGCCAGAGCAATTATCACAAATCCGAGTCTTGTACTTGCAGACGAACCTACAGGAGCACTAGACTCTGCGTCAGCAAAAATGCTTCTTGAAAGATTTGAATATCTTAATAATGAATTAGATGCAACAATACTTATGGTAACTCATGATGCTTTCACTGCTTCCTATGCTAGTCGTGTAATCTTTATAAAAGACGGAAGAATATTTAATGAAATACATAGGGGTAAAGATACAAGAAAAGAATTTTTCGACAAAATAATAGATGTAGTTACTCTTCTTGGAGGAGACTTAAATGATGCTCTTTAAATTATCACTTAAAAACATTAAAAAAAGTTTTAAAGACTATGCTATATATTTTTTCACTCTAATATTGGGCGTATCTATATTCTATGTATTTAATTCACTAGAAAGTCAAACAGTATTACTTAGTGTTACATCAAACACAAGAAGTATAATAAAGTTAATGACTAATGTATTATCAGTAGTAAGCGTATTTGTTTCATTTATTCTAGGCTTTCTAATAATATATGCAAGCAGATTCTTAATAAAAAGAAGAAACAAAGAATTTGGTATATACTTAACTCTAGGAATGAGTAAAAGAAAAATATCTAAAATTCTTTTAATAGAAACCATCACTATTGGTTTAATTTCACTAATAGTAGGCCTTGCCTTAGGAATATGTCTTAGCCAATTAATGAGCCTTTTAGTAGCAAACATGTTTGAAGCAGATTTAACAAAATTTACATTTGTTTTCTCTAAAAGTGCCACAATAAAAACACTTATATACTTTAGTATAATTTTCATAATAGTTATGTTCTTTAACACAATAAATATTTCAAGATGTAAATTAATAGAACTACTCCAAAGTGATAAAAAAAGCGAAAAAGTTAAACTTAAAAACGGAGTTCTATCTAGTATAATTTTTATACTATCATGTATAGATTTATCTATTGCTTATTATTTGGTAACAGATGGAGTAAATTTATTAGAATCAGTTGAATTAATATTTATCCCTATAATTATGGGAATAGTCGGTACATTTTTCCTATTTTGGAGTGCATCTGGTTTGCTAATAAAATTGTTCATGAAAATGAAAAACATATACTATAAAGGACTAAATAGTTTCACTTTAAGGCAAATTAGTAGTAGGATAAACACAACAGTTGTAAGCATGACTTTAATATGCTTAATGTTATTTGTAACAATATGTGTTTTATCAAGTGCATTATCTCTAAAAAATTCAATGACAGCAAATTTGAAAGAACTAGTACCTGCTGACTTAGAAATACAAAAATTTGTATATACATCTGAATCATACGAAAATAATAAGCAATATGAAGACAGTAATCTTTCAGTAGCAGAAACTTTAAATAATTTAGATTTTGACACACAAAAATATTTAACAAATATTATAGAAGTTGGCCTCTATAATAGTGGAGATATAACTTTAGAACATACTTTAGGAAAATACTACGATACTGCAAAAAAAGAATATCCTGCTTTAATGTATAATATGCCAGAAGATTTAATGAAATTAAGTGATTACAATAAGATTGCTAAGCTATATAATTTAGAAGCTGTATCTCTAAATGAAAATGAATATATAATAATTGCTAATTATGATAATTGGAATAAAGTAAGAGAAGAAGCTCTTAAACTAAACACACCTATTAACATAAATGGTAAAACATTGTATCCAAAAGAACAAGAAATAATAAATGGATTTGTACATATGTCATCCACTCACTCTAACATGGGAATAATAATTTTGCCAGATGAAATAATAGATGAAACAATGCTAGGTAGTAAAATACTAGTAGCAAACTACAATGCTACAACTAAAGAAGAAAGACAAAATATTGAAGAGTTACTAACAAAAATAAATGAACATCCATATTATGAAAACACAACTCTAAGTGCTAGAACTAAAATTGACATATATGAAAATAGCATAGGACTAGGTGCTATGGTAACATTCATAGGTTTATATTTAGGAATTATATTCTTAATCTCAAGTGCAGCAATTCTAGCATTAAAAGAACTAACAGAAAGTAGTGATAATAAAGAAAGATATAAAATGCTAAGAAAAATCGGAGCAGACGAAAAATTAATCAAAAAAGCCTTATTAAGGCAAATTGGAATATTCTTTGCATTCCCACTCTTAATTGCCATAATACACTCTATTTTCGGTATAATTTTTTGTAACTTCATACTAGAAACACTTGGAAACGAAAAACTATTAATATCTATAATAATGACTGGAATATTCCTAATATTTATATATGGTGGTTACTTCCTAATAACATACACTTGTAGTAAAAACATAATAAGGGAGTAAACTAGTGCTCACTAAAGAAAACATACTAATGATTATAATTTCATTTGTAGCATTAATCATTTTGTTTGTATTAATAGCCATAATAAGAGGAGGTAAAAAATGAATGCTAAAACTATTATTCTTTCTATCATAGGATTATTAATATTTCTAGGAACTTGTGCAGCACTATACTACTTAGCATTTTACGAAAATACTATATACTACACACAAGTAGACAATGAATTTGTAAAAAACGTAAAAACAAATGCTCATTTTAAATATGAATATACCTTAACATCATACACAGATGAAGGTAAAGAAAAGAGTGTAACATTTAGAACAACTAGAGTATTAAAAGAAGACGCATATCTAAAACTTAAAGTAATGCTAACTAGAGGTGTAATATCATGGGAAGAAGTAAACACTTCTGAACTACCAGAAAAAGTAAAAGAAATTTACAACGAATAAAAATCAAGACAGTAATTCTTAAAATATGCTATCATATATATGTAGACAGGATAAATGACTTTAAACACGTAGCCTCCTGTAGCAAAGATAGTATTTTAAGCGAAAAGACTTTACATGAAAGCACTCATAACTTTGAGTGTTTTTCATTTATAAAAAGAATTGCCAAAAACAAAGAAACTTCATAATAAGTATTGAAAATATAGTCCATAATACATCAATTATTCTAGCAAGGATTTAGAAGAATATGCCCTAAAAGAATAATAATGCCTTGATTAAATGATTAACATTTGTGCAAGTTTTATTCAAGTTATATTGATTAAAATAAATCAAAATGATATAATATCTATATAAAAAAGAGGTGAATCCATTAATGAAAAAATACACTCCGCCATTTGATATTACACCAGAAATGTTAAGTAAAGCGACAATAATATCAGAGAAAATTACTAAATTAGATAGTTTTTCTAATCTTAATAAAAGACCGTATTTAAGAAAACAAACAAAAATTAATTCTATTCATTCATCTTTGGCTATAGAGGATAATAAGTTATCATTAAATCAAGTTAAAGACGTTATAGACGGAAAATTAGTAATAGGTCCTCAAAAAGAAATTCAAGAAGTAAAAAATGCATATAAGGCATATGAAATAATAAGTGAAATTAATCCTTATTCTATAAAAGATTTAAAAAAAATTCACGGAATTATGACGTTTCTAACAGTAGAAGAATCTGGAGAATTTAGAAATGGAAATGAAGGCGTTTTTGACGGAAACAAATGCATTTTCGTATGTCCTCCACCTGAAATCATAAATAATTTAGTAGAAAATTTATTTAATTGGATGAAAGAAAATAAAGATAAACTCCATCCTCTAATACTTTCTAGTGTTTTTCATTATGAATTTGTATTTATACACCCTTTTAGTGATGGGAATGGTAGAACTGTAAGATTATGGCAGAACATATTACTTTATAATTGGAAAGAAATATTTGAATACCTTCCAATAGAATCACAAATATATAAATATCAAAGCGAATATTATAATAAAATAGCTAATTGTAACAAAACAGGAAATTCAACAGAATTTATAGAATTCATGCTAAAAATAATAGATGAAACACTAGATGAAGCTTTAAATACCCCAGTTATTCCTATTAATCAAGAAACAATTAATATCAATAAACTACTTAATTGTCTAGAAAGGAATGTTCCATTAAGTGCAAATGAAATAATGAATAAATTAGGCATTAAATCTAAAACAACTTTAAGAAACAAATACTTACATCCTGCAATAAATCAAGGACTAATAAGGTTAACAAATCCAGATAAACCGAATAGTAGTAATCAAATGTATTATAAAGAATAAAAGACCGAATAGTAAACTAATGTAGAAAAAATTTGTTCTACATTTTTTATTTGACAAAAAAATAAAAAAGATGTATTATTGTATTAATTAAGCAATACAACAAAAAGGAGGCATAATGAGTTTTAACTTTGATAATGAAAGACCTATATTTATACAAATAGTAGAAGAAATAGAAAGACAAATAGTTTCGGGTTCTCTAAGCCCTGGAGAAAAACTCCCATCAGTTAGAGAATATGCTATGAAATCTAAAGTTAATCCAAACACAATGCAAAAAGCCTTAAGTGAACTAGAGAATATGAAACTAATTTACACAGAAAGAACTAATGGAAAATATGTAACAAAAAATCAAAAAATAATAAAAAGTCATAAAGAAAAATTTGCTAAAGATACGACATTAAAATACTTAACCAATATGAAAGAATTAGGTTTTACTAAAGAAGAGATAAAAGAATATTTAAATAAGATAGGAGGAAGCAATTAATGGACTTATTAGTTTGTAAAAATTTATATAAAAATTATGGAACAAAAGAGGTATTAAAAGACATAAACTTGAATATTCCTAAAGGAAAAATAATAGGATTACTTGGAAAAAATGGAGCAGGAAAAACTACACTTATAAAACTTATTAACGACTTATTAACACCTACAAAAGGAGAAATATTAGTAAATGGAAAAAAAGTAGGAGTAGAAAGTAAAAAAGTAATATCTTATTTACCTGAAAGAACTTACTTAGATAAATCTATGACAATTAAAAATGCTCTTAAATTTTTTGAAGAATTTTATGAAGACTTTGACAAAGAAAAAGCAAATAAATTACTAAAAGATTTAAGTTTAGATGAAAACTCAAAAATATCTGAATTAAGTAAAGGAATGCAAGAAAAATTACAATTAATTTTAGTAGTAAGTAGAAAAGCAGAACTTTATATATTTGATGAACCACTAGGAGGAATAGACCCCGCAACTAGAGACTATATACTAGATACAATCCTTTCTAATTTTAACGAAGGAGCAAGCGTAATCATATCTACACATCTAATAGCCGACATAGAAAGAATATTGGATGAAGTTATATTCATAAATGATGGACAAATCGTTCTAACGTCTCCCACTGATGAATTAAGAGAAAAAGAAGGATGTTCAATAGATGAATTATTTAGGAGGCTCTTTAAATGCTAAAAAAATTATTAAAGTATGACCTAAAATACATCTATAAAGGTATCTTACCTTTCTACATATTTACAATAATCTCATCACTTTTATCTGTTGTTATATTCTATTTTCTCGTGGATAAAGTAAATATAGCTCTTTGTAGATATATTTGGTGGTTTCTATTCTTCGCAACAATAATTCTAACCATAAGTGCTGTAATAAATAATATAACAAGAATATGGACTAGATTTGTAAATAATATATATAAAGATGAATCATACTTAACTCATACACTACCGATAACAAAAAATCAAATTTATTTATCAAAATTTCTAGCATCATTAATTACTATGTTTACAACAGGAGTACTAGTTTTAATTGTTATACTAATATACTCTTATCAAATATATGAATTTAATAATTTAAAAGAATTTTTAGACACATTAACAAAACTAACCAATAACAGCACACTACTTAGTATAACTTTAATATTTACAGTAGTATGTTTAGAAATCATGAACATTATAGAAATAGGCTTTACTGGAATACTATTAGGATACAAATCTAATAAGAATAAAGGAATAAAAACACTACTATATGGTTTTGTCTGCTACTTGCTTCAAATAGATGTAACCCTATTAATAGTTTATATAATTAGTTTATTTAATACAAACATAAAAGAATTATTTTTAAATAATAGTACCCCTCCATTAGAAACAATCAAATTATTTTTACTAGGAGTTATATTACTATATTTTCTTTCAATAATAATATTCTATATAATAAATGTAAAAATATTTAAAAATGGAATAAATGTTGAATAAAGAAGGAGGAAAACTAAAAAATGTTAAACAAATTACTAAAGTATGACCTAAAATCAATATATTCGTCACTAATACCCTATTACATTTCAATTTTAATAGCCTCTTTATTATTAAGAATAATAAGTATGAATATAATAACACTAAATAATTCTGATATAGGAAGCACATTTTTAACTTATTCTTTCTATACACTAGGAATTATACTACTTATATTAATACCAGGACTTATAGTTAACAACGTAATAAAACTTTGGACAAGATTTATAAATAATATTTATAAAGATGAGTCATACTTAACTCATACATTACCAATTACTAGGAGTCAAATTTATTTGTCAAAATTTTTAACAAGCATATTTACAATGATAACAAGCGTATTAATTATTCTACTAGCATTATTTATAGTATCTACTTCAATGAATGGACTAAATTCATTTGATAGTACACTTAAGTTTTTAACAATTTTATCTGAATATTCAATTTTAATAAATATTATCATAGTATTATTAGTATATGGAGTGGAAGTAATGAACATAATACAAATAGGTTATGCAGGAATAATATTAGGTCACAAATCAAACAACAAAAAGATAATAAAATCATTTATATATGGCTCTATTTGCTACATGGCAGTATCAGGATTATCACTTTTAATAGTCTATCTAATAGGTTTATTTAATCCGAGTCTTTTAGAATTATTTATGGAAAATAAAACTCCAACAATGTCAGTAATAAAATTTTTATTAATAGGTATTACTTTAATGTATATAGTAATAATAATAATCTTCTACATAATAAATAATAAATTAATTAGAAGTGGAGTAAATGTTGAATAAAAGGAGAGAAAAATGAAGAAAAATAAAAACAAAAAATTAGGAGTACTAGCATTAATTGCAGGAATACTTTTCTTTATTTCATACTTTACTACAAAAGTAACACTAAATTTTATCTTAGGCTGTACTTGGATTTGTATAAGTATGATGTATTTTGCTAAAGGAAAAGAAAATAAAAATAAAAGGTAAATCTTAATGGTTTACCTTTTAAAATAGACGAGTGCAACTTTAATTAGCAAAGATATTTTTAAGTTGCAAATTCTAGTTAGTAGAAAAAAGTACTTTGCTACTTTATAATTATATACATACATGTTGGAGGTGTATACAAATGAATTTTAATAACAATATTCAAAACTTGAGAAAAAGAGAAAATATGTCTCAAGAAGAACTTGCTGAAAAATTAAATGTATCAAGGCAAGCCATAAGCAAATGGGAAAGTGGAGACTGCTACCCTGAAACAGAAAAACTATTAACAATCTGTTCATTATTTAATTGTAGTCTAGATGAATTATTTAATGGTAACATATTAATAGAAAATACTACTACTGAAAAAGCAGAATATGAAAGTATCAACAAAAAATTATCTATAGGAGTAAGTGGTTCTATATTCTTAATATTAGTTGGAGTAACAATATTATTAACAATGCTTAGTTTAAGCCCAAATAAAGAATTACAAGAAAAATATGCAATCATAGGAGTGGTAATACTTATGATATTCGTTCTTATTGCATTACCTATCCTTATTATAGTAGGAATAGGTCAAAATAATTTTAAAGAGAAAAATAAAACACTACCAGAATTTTATACCCAAGAAGAAATAGAAAAATTTAATAAAAAATTTGCAAAAGGAATTGCATTAGGAGTATCTTTCATATTACTAGGTGTAATAGTCTTATTAGCCATATATGGTTTAGAAATTTATAGTAGCGAAAGCATAATGCCTGTATCGTTTCTAATGTCTTTTATAGCAATAGGAGTACCCATTTTAATATACTTTGGAATAGAAAAAGATAAATATGATATAAAAAAATATAACAGAATAAATGGAAAAGAATATGAACGTACTAACGAATTAATGGGAAAAATAAGTGGTATTATTATGATAGTTACAACAATGATTTATTTAATTTTAGGTTTCGTATTTAACTTATGGAAATATACTTGGCTCCTTTATCCTATAAGTGGAATGCTATGTGGAATAGTTGCAATTATTTTAAATAAAGAAAATTAATTTAAGAGTGCTTAACTGTACTCTTTTAATTTACAAAAAATACTTTGACTTACTACATATAAATAAATTAAAATAATAACATAAAGAGGTGATAAAATGGCGTTTGATTATAAAAAAGAATATAAAGAATTTTACATGCCAAAAAATAAGCCAAGTATTTTAACAATACCAAAAATGAATTACTTAGCAGTAAGGGGAAAAGGAAATCCTAACGAAGAAAATAGTGAATATAAGAAATCTATCGAATTACTTTATGGAATAGCCTTCACTATAAAAATGAGTTATAAAGGTTCACATAAAATTGATGGATATTTTGAATATGTTGTTCCACCTTTAGAAGGCTTTTGGTGGCAAGAAAATTCTAAAGAAATCGATTACACAAAAAAAGATGACTTTAACTTTATTTCAGTAATTAGACTACCTGACTTTGTAACAAAAAAAGAGTTTGACTGGGCTATAGAAGAGGCTACAAAGAAGAAAAATAAAGATTACAGCAAAGTAGAATTTTTAACATATGATGAAGGTCTCTGCGTACAATGTATGCACATAGGCCCTTATGATAATGAGCCAGCCACTAAAAAACTTATGGATGAATTTGCAACAAACAATGGCTATAAAATAGATATAACAAAAGAAAGATTACATCACGAAATATATCTAAGTGATCCAAGAAGATGTAACCCTGAAAAACTAAAAACAGTATTGAGGCACCCAATAAAGAAAGGATAATTATGGAAAAAATACCACCATTAGAAAAAATACCAGAAGCATACACTGCTATAGAAGATAATCGAATTACTTTATACGAAGACTATGCTACAGTATTATCAAGTAATAAAGAAAAAGAATATTTAATAAAATGGAAAGATAACACATATTATTCAAACGATAACAGTACCTACTGGCAAGGTTACATAGGCTACCCAGTCATTGCAGTTTTAATGCTAAAAGACGTACTTTCATTAGATAAAGATATATCTTCATATTTTAAAAACATAAATTGGAATATTCTAAATAAAGAAAATAAAAGAGATTACAAAAAATCTTTAGAAAATATTTTAAAAGATATACCTACAGAAGAACAAGAAAAAATATACACTGAAATAAATAAAGTATTTGAACAAATAAAAAAGTTAAATATAGAGTTAACTAAAAAGAAAAATTTAAATTAAAAAAATCTAAAACTTATTGACCAGGAGTAACTCACGAGTGTTAATATATAAAATGAAAGTGAGAGATAATATGAAGGAGTTTTACAAAAATCATCTAATAATAAGAATACTAGCAAAAATAGTTATAGTTATATTAATTTTTATAATTATAGTATTTTTAGTACTAAACTTTTGGCCACCTCTAGGAAGAAAACCTAATAAACATGATAGAGAAAATTATGCATCGCGTGCATCAAACTATAAAGATGGAAAATTTCAAAATGAGGCTCACTTTGAACTTATCCACAATACTAATGAAAAAAATATATTTTTATCCACAAAAGAAAGTACTCCTAAGGAAACACTAAAAGCCGAGAAACCTACATTTCTTGAAAATCCAACTAATGAAGATTTAACAATTACTTGGTTTGGCCACTCTACAACTTTAATTCAAATGAGTGGATTAAATATACTTATAGACCCAATGTTCAGTAATTACTCGTCTCCTCTGCAAGGTGTAGGCCCTAAAAGGTTTAGTGAAATACCTATGGAAATAGAAGAATTACCAAATATAGACATAGTATTAATAACGCATGACCACTATGACCATTTAGATTATAAATCAATAAAAAAATTAAAAGATAAAGCGTCTATTTTTATAGTTCCCCTAGGAGTAGAAAAACATCTAGAAAGTTGGGGTGTGAAAAAGAGTAATATACAAAACTTGGCTTGGTGGGAAGAATATAGAATTGGAGATTTAACAGTTGCATTAACTCCAGCAAAACATTACTCAAATAGAAGCATAAATGCTCGATTTAATACACTTTGGGGTTCATTTGTACTAATGAATGAAAAATACAAAATATATGAAAGTGGAGATACTGGTTACGGCAAACATTTTCAGGAAATATATGAAAAATATGGAGAATTTGATTTGGTACTTTTAGACGCTGGACAATATAACACAATGTGGCCTAATGTTCATATGTTCCCAGAAGAAAGTGTACAAGCGGCACTTGACTTACACGCAAAAGTAGCAATGCCAATTCACTGGGGAACATTTAGTTTATCTTCTCATCCTTGGGATGATACTGTAGAAAGATTTGTAGCTGTATCCAAAGAAGCTAGCCTAACAAAAATAACTCCTAATCTAGGACATACAGTAAACTATAATGAATACAATTTATACACAAATAATAACTGGTGGAAAGAAATAGATTAAAAAAGAAAAACACGTTTGTTTTTTACAAATAAATGTGTTTTTATATATAAAAAGCAAAAAAGTGTTTGATATATTAAAATGCTCATGTTATAATTAAATCAGGAACAACTTAACGGTTGGGTGCACCGAACTTTTTAAAAGAAAGTGAGGTGGTTTTTATGAGTAAAAAGGACGCTCTTATTGCTGCATTAATGCTTATAATTATTCTTCTCATCAAGATAATACTTACAATAATATAAAAAGAAGACGCCTAACTCAATGACAACGGTTTAGGCGTTCATAAAAATACAACAGTGCACTCAACAAGCGAAAGTTAAGTGTTCCTTTTTATTATATGAAATTTCTTTCACTAAATACATAATACCATATAATAAAAAATTTTTCTAGACTTTTCAAAAAATATTTGATGTCTCACAAATCTCTACTAAATTAATGACATAATTAATTACTTTTAAATTTACCAAATAAACAACACAAAATAAAATATGTCTCTTGAATAATAAAATACAATAATATAAACTATATAATATAGAAAGGAAAGTAAAGATGAAAGAAAAAAACCCGATAAAAAGAAAAGTAGAAAAGGAACAGTAGCTGCTGCACTAACAGGAACAGCCCTTGGTGTAGGATTAGGAATATTATTCGCGCCTAAAAGTGGTAAAGAAACAAGAGAAGATTTGAGCATTGCAATGAAAAAAATGCTAGACAACGTTAAAACCCTAACATCAAAAGAAAAACGTGATGAGTTTAGTAAAAAAATAAAAAAACTAGAAAAAGAAATACAGGAACTAGACAAAGAAAAAGTATTAAAAATAGCAAAGAAAAAAGCAGATAGCATAAAGAAGAAAACAGAAGAACTTGTCCAAATGGCAAAAGAAAAAGGAAACGAAACATTAGAAAAAACTGCTGAAGACTTAAGGGAAAAAGCAATAAGTGTAGCAAAGACTGTAATAACTAAATTAGAGGAAAAATAAGAGAGAAACAAGATACTAGTACCTGTCAAGTACTCACTAAATAAAAATATAAATTAATTTGAATATTTTAGTCGATACTGAACAGGTGATAAGTATCCTAATTTCTTTTGAATACGTTCGTTATTATACCAATGAACGTATTTTTTAATTTCTTCAGCAGCCTGTTTTCTTGTTAATTTTTCAAATTGACATAGCCATTTATGTTTCAATTGCATAAACCAATTTTCTATTGGACAATTTTCCCAACAGTGTCCACGATGAGACATACTTCTAGTAAAACCTATATTATTTGCTAATTCTACATATTCATAAGCAAAATATACAGCACCTTGATCTGTATTAACTATAGCATCATCATTTGGCTTTAAATCCTTATAGCTATCTTTTATTAAATTAATATCATTGTTATTTGATGTAGAAAATGATACGATTTCTGTATTGAAGTAATCTTTAATAGCAGATAAGTAAAGTGTTCCATCTTTACATTTTATATAGCTTACATCAGATGAGTACTTTTGGTTTGGTATATCTGAATTAAAGTTACATTCAATTAAATA
Organism: uncultured Muribaculaceae bacterium; assembly: GCA_964457135.1. GTDB lineage: Bacteria > Bacillota_I > Bacilli_A > RF39 > UBA660 > MGBC139354. Next base: position 8,516 of record CAYWED010000005.1, on the reverse strand, counting down.
TTGAGCCTTATTTGTAAGGTTCTTCTCTTTTGCCCTTGAAACTGATAATCCTTTTTTTGTACGTTTTACTGTTTCTAATCCTAAAATATGTTTATATCTTCTAATTAATTTATGATTTAAAATAATTCCTAATTTGTTTTCTATATGTTTTTTAAATCTTATTGTTCCATAAATCCCTTTAACATTTTTATGCTCTTCTGATATCACATCAGCAATTTCTTGTTTAAAGTTATTAGCAATTGGCATACCGATATTACACCACTTGTAATAACTTCTTCTATTAACATTTAAAACTCTACATATCCTTAATACGGGATATTCTAATTTTAACTTATCAATTATTTGATATTTTTCTATTTGTGTTGCTGAGAGCGGATTTCCATCAGAAGAGCATAGGATTTTTTTAATATATCAATATCCTCCATTTCTGTTTGATATTTTCTTTTACCACGATTATCGATTCCCAATCTACCTTCATCATATTCTTGATTCCATCTACTTACTGTACCCATACCAGATATACCATATTTATTGTTTAAGTATGTTATTGTTGCACCTTTTTTAAATTCCTTTACTATTTTAACTTTTTCTTCTAAAGTCCATTTTTTTTGTTTTCCCATGAAAAAATACCTCCTTGATTCTTTCTAAATAAATTTTATCATTCTTTTTATTTAGTGTGAACCTTAAAGGTATTATAATCCAAAAACTCTCTTTTAAAATGCATAAAATATATACACATAAAATAGGTAATTTGATAAAATAAAATATAAAAGGAGAACCTATGAAACGAGCAAATTGGAACCCTTGGCATGGATGTCATAAATGTAGTCCTGGATGCCTTAACTGTTTTGTTTTTTACATAGACAAAAAAAGAGATAAAGACACAAATATTGTAACAAAATCAAAAACAAATTTTAATCTTCCATTAAAAAAAGATAGGGAAGGTAACTACAAAATAGAACCAGGTAGTGAAGTTGCAACCTGCTTTACTAGTGATTTCTTTATTGAAGAAGCAGACCTTTGGAGAAACGAAGCATGGGAAATAATAAAAAAGAGACCTGACTTATATTTTGTAATACCAACAAAAAGAATTGATAGATTTACGGAATGTATCCCATCTGACTGGGGCGAAGGATATGATAATGTAATAATAGCAGTATCCTGCGAAAATCAAGAAAAAGCAAACTCTAGGCTTCCAATATTTCTTAACATAAAGGCAAAAATGAAATTCATATTTGTTTCTCCAATTTTAGAATATGTCAATCTAACTGAATTTATAAAATCTAATAAAATCGACATGGTATCAGTAGGTGGCGAATCTTATGAAAATGCACGAGTATGTAACTTTGATTGGGTCAAAAAAATTAAAAAAGACTGTGCTCATTACAATGTAAAATTTGATTTTCACCAAACAGGTTCAAACTTTATAAAAGACGGTAAAAACTATAAAATAAATCATTTCAAAGAATATTCTCAAGCAAAAAAAGCAATGGAATATTTAAATAATATAAAAGAATAAATAAAAGAAAAGCATTCCTTGAAAACCAAAAAACTAAGTGATAAAATAATCTCATAAAATATTAATCAAGAGAAGTTAGAGTGATTATATGTTTAATAGAAAAGAATTAAAAAAGGTCGCTAAAAAAAATATAAAACACCACTACTTAAGAAATGTAGTATTCGTTTTTATATGTACGATATTGCTTTCATCTAACTTTTCTAATAATGACACTGTCTTTGAAATAAACTATATGCCTTCATTAGAAGAAACAATTGAAGAAATAAATAATGAAACAACAAATGAAATAGACAAATCAAAAGAACACAATAAATACTATGATGGAGTTTTAGCCGTATTCTTTAATGAAACAACATCAAGTGGTTCACTTACATTTGGAATACTAAATGGCTTTAATGAACTTATTTTCAAAGGTGCACTAGAAACAGCAATCATAATAATATTATCAAACATAGTAGTATTCGTATTTAAAACATTATTTATAGATGTTATATTAATAGGAAAAAAGAGATACTTTCTAGAACAAAGAAGATATAGAAACACAAAAATTGATAAACTACTTTTTTCATATAAAGTCAAAAAAACTTTTAAACACGCTTATATATTATTTATAAGAAGTCTTTATCAAATACTATGGTCCCTCACAATTGTAGGGGGATTTATAAAATATTACGAATACAAGTTTATTCCTTACATATTAGCAGAAAATCCAAATATCACTAAAAAAGAAGCATTCAGACTATCAAAAGAACTCGCCTTTGGAGAAAAGTTAAATTTATTTAAAGTTGATATGTCTCTTATTGGATGGTCACTTCTAGAAATATTAACATTTAGATTAAGTGGAATATTTTACTCTAATATATATACTGAATCTTTATATGCAGAAATCTATATGGATTTAAGTCGAAAGAAAAAAGATTCTCTCTCTTTAGGAAATCTCCTTAATGATGAATTATTAGAAATAAAAGAACCAAAAGAAGACAGCTATCCAGAAGGAAAATACATTCGTAACTTAGGTAGAACAAAAAAATGGTTAAAAACTGATTACAATCAGAAATATTTGCTACAAACTTACATATTATTCTTTTTCACTTTTTCTTGTATAGGTTGGCTGTGGGAGGTATTCCATCATTTAATTAATCATGGTGTATTTGTAAATCGTGGAACTCTTCATGGTCCTTGGCTTCAAATATATGGCTTTGGTGGAGTAGCGATATTAGTATTATTAAAGAAATTTAGAGACAAACCATTTAGATTATTCACTCTTTCATTTATACTTTGTGGAATAATAGAATATGTAACAGCTTGGTATTTAGAAACATTCAATCATTTAAAATATTGGGACTATACAGGCTATTTTCTAAATCTCCATGGTCGAATTTGTTTAGAAGGACTTTTACTTTTTGCAATAGGCGGAATGGTAGCCACATATGTTATAGCCCCACTACTTAATAACTTTTACAAAAAAATAAATCCAAACATAAAAACAGTGCTGTGTATAATCTTAATCACTTTATTCACAATTGACTTCATATATTCAAGCCTAGTTCCTAACACAGGTAAAGGCATTTCAAAAGTTGCACTAGTAGAAGAGTATAACAACAATTATGTAAAACTAATATAACCATAGAAAAATAATCTCTATGGTTTTCTTTCTATATTATATATAAAACATATAAACAAAAAGTATGACTTATTAACACTTACCATAAAAATGTTTACATTTTAAAAAGTTATTAACATAAAAATTAAAAAATGTATGACATGTAATAAATTCGCCAAAAAAAGCCAAAATCTTTGACGAAAACTTTACGCAAAAAATTTACAAAAAAAGGTTGATTTTTTAGCCCAGTTAGCATATAATTAAGCATGAATGACCGCGAGGAAGCATGAGGTTGCTGATACACCCGGTTAAGTTGTAAATACTTAATTCAGTATCAGGTAATTTATGTCGAGCGAGTCTATTTCAAAAATAGGCGAAGGAGGGTAAATAAAATATGGCAAAGGAAAAAGTTCGTATCAGATTAAAAGCTTACGATAGCAAAATAATTGACCAAGCAGCAGGAAAAATCGTTGATACAGTAAAAAGAACAGGTGGTATAGTATCTGGACCAGTTCCACTACCAACTGACATCGAAAAATTCACTGTATTAAGAGCAGTTCACAAATATAAAGATTCACGTGAACAATTTGAAATGCGTACACACAAAAGATTAATTGATATTGATTCACCAAGTAAAGAGACAGTTGATGCATTAACACACTTAGACTTACCTAGTGGAGTAGATATAGAAATTAAATTATAAAAAATTATAGGGAGGAAAAATAATGACAAAAGGAATCTTAGGCCGTAAAGTTGGAATGACTGAAGTATTCACAACTGACGGAAAACTTATACCAGTAACTGTAGTAGAAGTTGAAGCTAACGTTGTTACTCAAATCAAAACAGTTGAAAAAGATGGGTATAATAGCATTCAATTAGGTGCTTTCGAAAAACGTGAAAAAGTATCTAATAAACCAGAAATGGGACACGTTAAAAAAGCTAATACTACACCTAAGCGCTTCTTAAAAGAAATTAAAGGGTTAGACGTAACTAACTACGAAGTTGGGCAAGTTATTAGTGTAGAAACTTTTGAAGCTGGAGAAATAGTAGATGTTACAGGAACATCAAAAGGTAAAGGCTTCCAAGGAACAATCAAAAGACATAACTTTTCAAGAGGACCAATGTCACATGGTTCACATTATCACAGAGCTGTAGGTTCTCGTGGACCAATGAGACCAATGAGAGTCTTAAAAGGTAAAAAATTACCAGGACATATGGGTAACGAGCAAGTAACTATTCAAAACCTTGAAATAATCGCTGTAGATGTTGAAAATAATTGCTTATTAATAAGTGGTAACATCCCAGGACCTAAAAAAGGTTATGTACTAGTTAAAACAGCAGTTAAAAACGGAGGCAACAAGGGAGCTAAAGAATTAGTGTCATATGTAGTTGAAGAAATTACAGAAAATACTAATGAAGTAGTTACTGAAGAGGTAACAGAAAATGTTGTAGCTGAAAATGTAGAAGAAACTCCAGTAGAAAATGCTGCTGAAGAAATTACAGAAGAAACAACTACTGAAGAAGTAACAGAAGAAACTTCACAAAAGGAAGGTGAAGAATAATGGCAAAAATAAAAGTATTATCATTAACTGGTAGCGAAACAAAAGACATCACACTTAATGATGAAATATGGAATATAGAAGTTAACGAAGTTGTAATGCATGATGCCATCAAACTACAACTTGCTTCACTAAGACAAGGAACACACAAAACAAAAGATAGAAGTGAAGTTAGTGGTGGTGGTAAAAAACCATGGAGACAAAAAGGAACAGGACGTGCTCGTCAAGGTTCAACAAGAGCTCCTCATTGGGTTGGTGGAGGAATCGTATTCGGACCAACTCCAAGAGACTACAATTTCAAAATGAATAGAAAAGAAAGAAGATTAGCATTAAAAGGTGCTCTAAGTGAAAAATACCAAAGCAAAAACCTTTGTGTAGTTGAAAACTTAGAATTAAGTACACCTAAAACTAAAGACTTCATTAAAGTATTAGAAGGATTAAAGCTTACTGGTAAAACATTAATAGTAACTGATGGTGAAAACGGTAATGTTGCACTAGCTGCTAGAAATGTAAGTAACCTTTATGTAATAGAACCAACTAGTATAAATGTATTAGATTTAGTAAGTGCTGATAATCTATTAATTGACACTGATAGTGTAGCAAAAATAGAGGAGGTGCTTAAATAATGAATTATGAAATCATAAAAGCGCCAATAGTAACAGAAAAAACAAATAATCTATCAAATGAAAATGTATATGTTTTCAAAGTTGATAAGAAAGCCAATAAAACACAAATCAAACAAGCGATAGAAAGCAAATTTGGTGTAAAAGTAGAAAGTGTTAACACAGTAAATACACGAAGCAAAAAAAGACGTGTTGGGAAATACACAGGTTACACTACTGCTTATAAAAAGGCTTATGTAAAACTTAAGGAAGGCTCTACTATAGAGTTTTAGAAGGTGATTATATATGGCAATAAGAAAATATAAACCAATAACAAACGGAACAAGAAACAAGAGTACTTTAGTGAACGAAGAAATTACTGAGTGTACTCCTCTTAAAAGTTTGACAAAGAAAACAAAAAGTAAAGCTGGAAGAAACAACCAAGGTAAAATCACTGTAAGACATCGTGGTGGCGGAGTAAAAAGAAAATATCGCGTAATAGATTTCAAAAGAAATAAAGACGGTATTATCGGAACTGTAGCATCTATCGAATATGATCCAAACAGAAGTGCTAACATAGCATTAATTAATTATGCTGATGGTGAAAAAAGATATATAATCGCACCACTTGATTTAAAAGTTGGAGACAAAATTGAAAGTGGAGAAAATGTAGATATCAAAACTGGTAACTCACTACCACTTATGAACATTCCAGTAGGTACAGTAATACATAATATAGAATTAAATCCTGGAAAAGGAGCACAACTTGCAAGAAGTGCTGGTTCAAGTGCGCAAATCCTAGGAAGAGAAGGAAAATATGTTCTAATAAGATTAAAATCTGGTGAAACTAGAAAAATTCAAGGAGTATGCCGTGCAACAATAGGAACAGTTGGTAACCTTGATTATGAACTAGTACACTTAGGAAAAGCAGGACGTAAAAGACATATGGGATGGCGTCCTACAGTACGTGGTTCAGTCATGAACCCTAACGATCACCCTCATGGTGGTGGTGAAGGTCGTGCACCAATCGGACGTAAAGGACCTATGACTCCTTGGGGTAAACCTGCATTAGGACTTAAGACACGTAAAACAAAAAAACAAAGTGATAAACTTATAGTATCACGTAGAAAGAAAAAATAGAGAAAGGATTTGTGAGTATGTCAAGAAGTTTAAAAAAAGGGCCATACGTTTTTGACAGATTACTTAAAAAAGTAAAAGCCTTAAACGAAAGTGGTAAAAAAGAAGTAATAAAAACTTGGTCACGTCGTTCAACAATCTATCCTGATTTTGTTGGACACACAATAGCAGTACACAATGGTAAAGAATTCATTCCAGTGTACATAACAGAAGACATGGTTGGTCACAAACTTGGAGAGTTCGCAGGGACTCGTAAGTTTGGCGGACACGCTGGCGAAAACAAATAGGAGGGTAATTATAAATGGAAACTTATGCGATACATAAAGGTGCCATGATTGCCCCTAGGAAAGCAAGAATGACACTTGACCTTATAAGAGGAAAAAACGTTGAAACAGCAAGAAGCATACTATTAACAACTAACACAAAAGGAAGTCGTTTAATAAGTAAAGTATTAGAAAGCGCTGTTGCAAATGCAGTAAATAATTTTAATGCAGATGAGAGTAAATTATTTATAAAAGAAACATACATCAATGAAGGAGCAACATTAAAAAGAAGTAAAATAGCTTCACGTGGAAGCGTTGATAGAAGAGATAAAAGAACAAGTCACATATACGTATGTGTAAGTGACGGAGAAACAATAAAGGAGGACTAGAGAATGGGGCAAAAAGTAAGTCCAGTCGGGCTAAGAATAGGAATTAATAAAGACTGGGAAAGCAAATGGTATGCACCTAGCAAAGACTTTTCTAAAATACTTAACACAGACATTAAAATCCGTAAATATTTAGAAAAGAAATTAAAAGGAAGCTCAGTCGCTAATATTGTTATTGAAAGAAACAAAAACAGAACAAATGTAATAATAAACACTTCTAAACCAGGAGTAATAATCGGACGTGGTGGAGAAGAAATAGAAAAACATAAAAAAGAATTATCTAAATTAACTGGAGAAGAAATCTACATTTCAATAGTAGAAATCAAGACTCCAGACTTGAATGCAGCATTAGTAGCAGAAAATATTGCAGCACAAATCGAAAACCGTGCATCATTCAGAGTAGCTCAAAAAAGAGCAATTAGAAACACAATGAAAGCAGGAGCAAAAGGAATTAAAACTCAAGTATCAGGTCGTCTAAACGGTGCTGAAATCGCAAGAAGTGAAGGATACACTGAAGGAACAGTACCTCTACATACTCTAAGAGCGGATATTGACTATGCTCATAAAGAAGCTGATACAATCTACGGAAAAATCGGTGTAAAAGTATGGATTTACAAAGGTGAAATCCTTCCTGCTAAAGGAAATAAGGGAGGTAAGAAAGATGTTACTACCAAAGAGAACTAAATATAGAAAACCTCACCGTATCAGTTACGAAGGAAAAAGTAAAGGAAAAAACAAATTATCTTTCGGAGATTACGGATTAGTTGCTAAAGAAGGTGCTTACATCACTGCAAGACAAATAGAAGCAGCCAGAGTAGCAATGACAAGAGAAATGAAAAAGTCTAAAAGAGGTAAAATTTGGATTAACATATTCCCTCATTTAGCAAGAACTAAAAAACCTTTAGAAGTTCGTATGGGAAGCGGAAAAGGTAACGTTGAAGAATATGTAGCAGTAGTAAAAGAAGGAAAAATCATGTTTGAAATGGCAGACGTAACAGAAGAAACTGCTCGTGAGGCATTCCGTTTAGCCAGCCATAAGCTACCTATTAAAACAAAATTCATAATGAAAGAAAGTGGTGAAACAAATGAAAACTAGTGAAATAAGAAAAATGACCACTGAAGAAATAAACAAGAAAATCGTTGAAACTAAAGAAGAATTATGGCGTCTTCGTTTTAGTGGTGCTACTGGTACTCTTGAAAAACCACACAGAATTAAAGAATTAAGACACAGTGTAGCAAGAATGAAAACCGTACTTAACGAACGCAAGGGCGAGAAGTAGGAGGATAAATATGGAAAAACAAAAAGAGACAATAGTAGGTAAAGTTGTAAGTACTGCCATGGACAAAACAATCACTGTTAGGGTAGATACATACAAAAACCATCCACTATACAAAAAAAGAGTTAAATATTCAAAAAAATATAAAGCACATGATGAAGAAGGAAAAG
>CAYWED010000004.1:0-37496 GCA_964457135.1 uncultured Muribaculaceae bacterium | reverse complement strand
CTGAGTCAACTCCAGCGTTTGTGGGCATTTATCAAAAACTGTCAGTTACTGAGTATTTCTGATGGAAGATATTCACCTTTTACACTTATATTTGTTACAAAGAATTTACCTTGGCTTGCATTTACGGCATCGCTAACTAGCCATGCATATAATTTAAATGTTTTTGAAGTTTTTGCTGGTATTAATATTTTAGTTGCAATTATATGATTTCCCTCACTATTAACTGTATCACTATATAATTTTATTGATGGTGTTGCGTTTGTTTCCCCTATTGCTATTTTTATTTGGTTATCATCTACTTGACCATTATAAGTTACATGTGCTGGTGTATCAGTTCCTGTTATTATATTACCATTTGCATCTAGTTTATTTCCATTTGCGTCTTCTGCATCTCTTATTATACTTGCTGCTGTTGTATCTTTTTCCAAATACATAGTTACATATAAATCTAGGGAACCTGTATTTTCTAATTCAAATATATATGGTGGTATATCTTCTGTTAAAGCGGTCCAATCTTCTGCTGATACTGGGTCTTGACGTGGATAAATTGGGACATTTTTAGTATTTCCATTTTCATCAGTTTTTGTTCCTATTACATTTCCTACATTTTCTATTGGCTTACACTTTGCATCTTGTGGATTACCACTTATGTCTTTTTGATTCGAACAAAATCTTAATGATATATCTCCAAAAGTTATTGTATTCTTCTCGCCTGTAGTATCAACAGTAAATATAGAATATGAAATCATTAAGAAAACTGTTGTTACTAGTAAAACAACGGCTATAGTAATACTTATTTCTCTTTTAATTAATTTATCTAATCCCATATTTATTCACCACTGAATTCCTATTTTTCATATATAATTTTAAACCATTTTTAATATTTTATCAAGCACTATCGATTAAATATTAAGTTGATTTTTATAATTCCTTGGCAATTACTTCAAAATCAAGTGTTTTTCCTTGTTCTTCATCGGGAGTATTATAATCTAGCCATATGAAGAAATCATACGTGTTATATAAATTTATTTTACTTGTTTTTATTAAATAGTAAGTACTATTATTTTCTTTAAAATTTTCAAGTTCAGTTAAATATTTTTTTTCTTTTCCTAGAGATATTTTTAAAAAATTTATGTTTATATTTGATGAAGAGTTAACTTTAAAATAAAGGTTATATTTTTTTTCACTATTACTTATATTATTTACTTTTATTGTTATTTTATTATTATAATTAATTTCATCATCTTTAATAGGTACTAGGGGAGTTAATTTATTTTCTATGTTTAAGTAAATACTTTCGTTATAATGTGAATATGCATAAGCAGTTTTTGCATGTTCTTCCATGTCAAAGTTGTTCCATAATATATTTGTTGTAAAAAGTATTGCTATCAATGATATTATTTCAAATATTGTATAAAATATGCATTTATTTATATTCATTAGTATTCCCCCTTGAAATTGTGTTTTAGTATAACACTATGTATATATTAAAACAAGAAAAAACTTCTATTTTTACTTAGAAGTTGTTAGAAATTTTATTTATATTTCTTTTTTAATATATCAATTTTATCTTCTTTAGATATTTTCTTTACATATTTCATTTTATTTTTAACTTTAATCAATTTAAATAATTTTATAAAGTCATATATTATTATTCCAAGTGCTGGTACAAGAATTGCTATAAACCAACCACCTTTACTTGCTAAGAAGAATTGAATTCTACCTAGTGCTGGAATAACAAATCTTACTGTTCCTATTATATTACTACTAACTATTACTTCATCATCCATTACAGGGTTAGCATCCCCTTGTGTTCTAAATATTGGTTGTCCATCATTTGGATTAATGTATTTTTCTACTACTCTATGTGTTATTGGTGTAGTTCCAAAAAAACTATTAGTGCTATAATATGAAATTATGTCTCCTACTTCTATATCATTTGGGTCTTTTTTTGCAACAAAAACTACATCATAAACATCTATGTTTGGAGTCATACTTGGGCTTATAATTGTATATAGACCTAATGGGGCATTATCACCTTTTGCCTGCGCTATTTTGTTTATACATATATAAGTAATTAAGAAAGCTCCTATAACACAAAGAATGGCCATGATACACCAAGAAATTATTTTACCTATAAAGTTAAATAACTTATACCCTTTTTTATTCTTCATATTTCCACCTACTATATTTAATTATAATAGAATTTTATGTTTTATACAAGGTGTTTTATTCATTCTTGACTGTTAAATCGTGAGGATTTTTGTCGATTTTTGGAATATTGTATGTCATTTGTATTGATTTTTGTTGTTTAGAATAAATACATCCACAATAGTTTTGTCTATAAAGATTATATTCTTTTGAGAGTTCTATTGATTTTTTGTATCCTTCTTTTTTCTTGAAGTCACTATAGAGATATTTTATGTTTAGGTTTTGTTCGATTTCCTTTCCTATTTCATTTAAAACTTGACTATTTTTGTATGGGCTTACTGTTAGTGTTGTTCCAAAATAATCTAAGCCTAATTCTTTTGCTTTTAGTGCAGTTTTTAATAATCTTAATTTATAGCACTCGTGACATCTAAATCCACCTTCTGATAAATCTTCTAATCCTTTGGACATTTCTTTAAACTTTTCATTTTCGTAATCACAGTCTTGGAATTTAATGTTTAAGTTGAGTTCTTTTAAGAAACGTTTTTGTTCTTCTTTTCTATGTAAGTATTCTTCTAGAGGTTCAATATTAGGATTATAGTAAAATACTGTTATATCAAAGTATTGAGATAACCTTGTTATTACACTTGAAGAACAAGGGGCACAACAGGTGTGTAAAAGTAGAGTTGGTTTTATGTTTAATTCTTCATTTTCTTTTATTATTTTCTCTAGTTCTAAATCATAATTTATTTTCATTTGCTTCACCCTTAACTAATAATTGAACTTACTGGAATTATTTGATTTTTTGACGTTAAGTCTTTTAAACTTTTTGCAGTACATATAATTCCGCCTTTTCTTACACCATCTAAAGGCTCTAATTTTTTAAATGATTTTATCATTCCAATGTCTGGATTTTTTCTATATTTGATTTCATATGGATGATAGTGATTATTATTATCCTTTATAACTAAATCTATTTCATTACCATCTTTATCTCTATAATAAGTAAATTTATTCCCTAATTCGTAATTATCATTAATTTTTAGTAATTCTGATATTATATAATTTTCAAATAAAAAACCAAAATTAGTATAATTTTTTAATTCTTCCTTATTTTTTATTTCACATAAATAAGTGCACAATCCTGTGTCCATAAATATTATTTTTGGTGTACTTGTTATCCTTTTTAATTCTTCTTTTCTTAATGGATATATTAATTTTATTATGCCAGTTGCTTCTAGTACACTTACCCATGATTTTACTGTTTTTACATCTTTATCAGTATCCCTTGATATACTGCTATAATTTAGAAGTTGTCCGGCACGAGAAGCTACTGATATTAAAAATTTATAAAATGAGTTTAAATCTTCTATTTGTTTTAATTCTCTTATATCTCTTTCTAAATATAAGCTTACATAGTTTTTAAAAAATCTATCTCTATTTACATTATCAATTACAAACTCTGGCATACCACCTTTTAATATATGATTTAATAATGTTGTTTCATTAATATAATCTTTTTCAGTTAAATCATTAAAGTCTACTGCAGAATATATGGATTTAGTTATTTCTCTATATGAAAAGGTATTCATTTCAACTACTCCCATTCTTCCAGCTAAAGATTCACTTACTCCTTTCATAAGTTCTATTTTTTGTGAACCTGTTAACCAGAATAAACCTTTTTCTTTTGTGTTATCACAAATTATTTTAATATAACTCATTAAACTAGGGGCATATTGTATTTCATCTATAATTATTGGTGGACTGTAAATACTTAAAAACTCTTTAGGATTTGTTAGTGCCATTTTTCTTATGTTTATATCATCTAATGATATATATTTTCTTTCTTTTTCTTTAATATTTAGCAAAAATGTTGTTTTACCTACTTGTCTAGGTCCAGTTAAAAGTACAGCTTTGAATTGTTCACTATATTCTAAAAACGTATCTTTTATATTTCTTTCATATATCATTCTTCTCGCCTCGATTTAATTATAATACATCAAGCTTGTTATGTCAAATTTGGAATTGATTCCAAATTAGCCGTTTTTTGACTTTTTTGGAATTGTTTCTAAATTAGCCGCTTTTTGATTTTTTTTGAATTACATTCAAAAAGACCTTAATTAGGCCTTTCTTGCATCTTGTTTTTTTCTTAGTTCTGTGTTTAATATTTTCTTTCTTAATCTAAAACTTTTAGGAGTTACTTCTACTAGTTCATCAACATTTATATAGTCTAATGCTCTTTCAAGTGTTAATTGTCTAGGACGTTTTAATACTACTGTATGGTCTTTGCTTGCACTTCTTGTGTTTGTTAAGTTTTTGGCTTTTGTTACGTTTACTGCTAAGTCATTGTCTCTGTTGTTTTCTCCAACTATCATGCCTTCATAAACTTCTACACCAGGCTCGATAAACATTATTCCTCTATCTTCTAGAGCACCTAGTCCATATGCAGTTGATTTACCGTTTTCCATTGAAACTAGAACACCAAGTTTTCTTTCTCCAATGTTACCTATAGTTAATGGTCCGTATTCTTTAAATGTGTGATTTATTATTCCGTAACCTTTTGTTAGAATTAAGAATTCGTTTACAAATCCAATTAATCCACGAGAAGGAACAACATATTCTAGTTTAGTGTTGTTTTCTATTGATTTCATGTTGAGCATTTGACCATTTCTTGCTGCTAGGCTTTCAATTACAGAACCTACTGTGTCTGTAGGAGCCTCAATCATTACTTCTTCGTAAGGTTCACATTTTACTCCGTCTATTTCTTTTATGATTACTTCTGGTTTTGATACTTGTAATTCAAAACCTTCTCTTCTCATGTTTTCTATTAAAATTGATAAATGTAGTTCACCACGACCACTTACTATCCAAGATTCAGCATCATTTTGTTTAACTCTTAATGATACATCACGTTCAAGTTCTTTCATTAGTCTTTCTTCAATTTTTCTTGCTGTTAATAAATCTCCTTCTTTACCTGCGAAAGGACTTGTATTTACTCCAAATGTCATTTGAAGAGTTGGTTCTTCTATTTTTAATATTGGTAATGCCTCTTCTTTGCCTACTTCACAAACTGTTTCTCCTACTGAAATGTCAGGAAGTCCTGAAATACCTACTATTTCTCCTGCATGAGCACTTTCTATTTCAAGTCTTTTTATTCCAATGAAACCAAATAATTTTTGTAGTCTAAATTGCTTTATGCTACCGTCTAATCGTACACAACTTACCATTTCTCCTACTTTGATTGTTCCACGACTTACTGTACCTATTCCAATTCTTCCTACATAATCATTGTAGTCTAGTAGTGCTGGTTGGAATTGTAATGGTTCACTTGGATTTCCTTTTGGCTCTGGAACTACATTTATAATTGTTTCAAATATTGGGTCCATAGTATGTTTTTGTGTAGATAAATCTTCTTCGTAACTTGATGTTCCATTTAACCCACTTGCATATATTACTGGGAAATCTATTTGTTCGTCAGTTGCACCTAAGTCTATAAATAATTCTAATACATCATCTATTACTTCACTAATTCTAACGTTTTCTCTATCAACTTTGTTTATAACTACTATTGGTTTTAGTTTAGCTTCTAAAGCTTTTTTTAATACAAATCTAGTTTGAGGCATTGTTCCTTCTCTAGCATCAACTAAAAGAATTACACCATCAACCATGTGCATTATTCTTTCTACTTCTCCACCAAAGTCAGCGTGTCCTGGTGTGTCTACTATATTTATTTTATAATCTTTATAGTGAACACCTGTAGTTTTTGCTAAGATAGTTATTCCTCTTTCTTTTTCTATATCATTAGAGTCCATAACTCTATCGTCGTGAGTTTCATTGTCTCTAAATGTTCCACTTTGTTTTAATAGTTCATCAACTAGTGTTGTTTTACCATGGTCAACATGGGCTATTATTGCTACGTTTCTTATTTTCATTTATTTCCACCTCTTTAAAACCTCAAGTATTATATCATTTATTCTAGTGAATTGTAAAGAAAAAATGTAACTTTTGTGTTACATTTGATAATTTAATTTGAATGAATTTTTGGGTAATATATATTTTTAATTGTTTGAACAAAAAAATGTTTGCTAATTGTCAAGTAGTATGGCACAATTAGACACGCGAGTATGTTTAGAGTAAGGTATCCCTATGGTCCTATTTATGGAAAGTAGATGATTCTTTATGAAAGGAAACGTTATATGGAGAACCTTGTTGCTCTTATAATAATTTTGGTCTTATTAAAAGACTGGAATGAGAAATAGTTAAGTAAGGCTGTTTTGGTTAAATTTCAGGGATTATAAAATAAGTGCCTTTCATCTAGAAAAGGTACTTGTGAAAAATCTAGATCAAGATACCTTACACAAAGAACTAAGTGTATCCCGTCTTTTTATTATATGAAGTTTCCTTCACTACATACATATTGCCATAAATAATCCTTACTTTCAAGCGAACAAATAATAATATTTTTTAAAATAACTTTTATTTATTATGAGCACTTTCAATAGAGCCAATTATTCTTTTTATATTTTCATCTGTGAAAGGTTTGTTTAGAACATCTATTATTGGATATGTGAATGCTTTTTTGATTGTCTCTTCAGTGTCATCTCCTGTGATTATTACTACAGATACAGTATTAAATAAATTATTTTGTTTCATATATTCTAAAACATCAAAGCCATTTAGTGTTGGCATATTAAGGTCAAGTAGTAGTGCATATATGTTTTCTTCTTTAAGTGCGTTTATAACATCTTGTCCATTATTTGCTTCTATAACATCAAATTGATTGTTTAAACTTTTCTTTAAGAAATTTAGTACTATGTTAGAGTCATCAGCAATTATTATTTTGTTTTTATTACAGCTAAAGTAATTATTTAGTAAATTTATTATGTTATTAGATGTCGATACTAGACTGTTAAAATTAGCTTTAATAAATTCTCCATTACCTTCTTTTCCTTTTAATTCATGTTCATAAAATACTTCTGCATCTTTCATAAAACCTAAATATTTAAGTTCACTTTTTATACTGTGCACTAGTATTTGGTAATTTTCCCAATCTGAATTGTTTTTAAAGTTATCCAAACTAGCTAGTTTGGAGTTTAAAGTTTCTTTAAACTCTTGTAAATTATCATTATAAATTCCCAAATCTCCCCACATTGCTAACGCCTCATCTACATTAACATTATTATTTTTTAATAAATCAAGTTTTTCCATTTTATTTTTCTCCTCCTAAAAATTTATTTATTACTCTATTTAATTCATCCTTGTTAATTGGTTTTGATAGATAGTCATCAAATCCCTCATTAATATATTTAGTGTCAGTTCCTTCAATTGCGTCTGCTGTTAAGGCTATAGTTGGTGTTTTAAAGTTTTCGTTTTCTTTTAGTTTTTTTAGTGTTTCTACACCATTCATTTTTGGCATCATTATGTCCATTAAGATTAAGTCAAATTGTTCTTCTTTAACTTTTTCTATTGCTTCAAAACCACTTGTTGCTGTTGTAATTAAAAACTCGTATGGTTTTAAAACTTGAATAGCGACTTTTAAATTTATGTTAGAATCATCCACAATTAAAACTTTTTTGTTTTTATATATTTCATAATCAATTTCTATTTCTTTTGGTTCTTCTTTAGGTGGTTCCATACTTACTATGTTTTGTTCTAGACATATAGTAAAGTTAGAACCTTCTCCGTAAACACTGAAGACATTTATTTTTCCACCTAGCATTTCAACTAATCTTTTTGTTATTGCAAGACCTAAGCCTGTACCTTCAATTGTTGTGTTTTTATCTTCATCAATTCGTTCAAATTTATCAAATAATTTGTTTATATTTTCTTTTTTTATTCCTCTTCCAGTATCTTTAATAGAAATGAATAGTAAACATTTATTATTTTTAATTTTATTAATACAACTTACATTAAATATTATTTCTCCTTTATCTGTGTATTTTGCTGCGTTAGTTAAGATATTTAATACAATTTGTTTTAGTTTAGATACATCTCCATTAAGAATTCCTGGTAAGTCATCTGATATGTATGTTTTTAGTTCAATTGGTTTATCAGATAACCTTGGTAGTATTAATTTTTCTAGAGATATAAATATTTCTTTTGGATTGTAGTCTTTTGGTATGATATCCATTTTATTGGCTTCTATTTTAGAAATATCTAGTATGCCATTAACTATTTCTAGCAAATTTTGTGATGCATCTACTATATCTTTAGCATATCCTCTTATTTCTTCATTTAGGTCTTTTGATTCTATCATGCATTCACTAAAACCTACTATTGCATTAAGAGGAGTTCTAATTTCATGTGACATATTAGATAAGAACTCTGTTTTTGCTTTGTTGGCTTTGTCTGCTTGGTTTCTTGCGAGTTCAAGTTGTTCTATCATTTTTACGTCTGGATTTTCTATTGTGTTATACATTATCAAATTTATATATACTATAACACTTGGTATTATTATTAAAGTTGGTGAAATTATTCTTAATATCAATGTTATAATTGTTAAGATTATAAACACAATTAAAGGTACATATTTTCTTTTTAAAATACTTTTTAAATTTAATAGTAGAATGATAAAAATACCTGCTATATATATAAGTGATACGCCATATACAAATTGAGGAGATAATCCAGATACCCCCATTACTCCGTTACTATTTATTAACTTGATTGGGAGTATAAATTCTATAAATATTGCCCATATATCAAATATTATTAGTATTTTTTTGAGATTTTCATATTTCTTTAAATTATTATAGGAAATATAATATACATATAAAAATAAAAGAGTAGGCCAAATAACATAAGTAATAAAATCTATTTTATTGATTAATTTTATAATTAGGTACGTTCCTTCATTGTAACAATAAATAGCTATTAATAATTCTATTATTACTAGAATTGTATCTATTAGACTGCTAAGTATCATATACCCATATATTTTTGTTTCTTTTGTTTCAATTCGTTCTTTTGAAAAAAACAATATTACTACTAAAACAATACAAAACAATCCACTTATTGGAAAATATAAATTTGTCATATTAAGTCTCCCTTATATTAAGTTTAACAATTTTTGGCTTTAAAGTAAATAAATTTGAAAATAAAAAGATTGATAAAGTTTAATTTCTACAATCTTTTAATAATTCTTTTCTTTGTAATTCCTGGAACGAGATTCCCATACTCATCTAAACAATATTCATTCTCCACTTTTGTCTTATCTTTTGAAAATAAAAATCTTGACTCATATTCTGAATCATAATTATAACCAAATGCACCAAATTTTTTTAGGTAAGTATGATTTAAATATATTTCTTTATTTATATCTTTTAATGATGTTTTGACGATTCCTAATTGTTTCCATAATTCTAAGCGACTTTCTTCCAATGCTTTTTGAATATTATCTGTTTGGATTATTAAGTTATCCGTAGGATTTATTATAATAGGTTTTGAAAATTTAACTACACATTTGGTATATAGCATGCTTTCTTTACTACAAATTTCAGGTGATTCTACATACTCATATATTGTAGGTACAATCGGTAATTCTGTAATTGCGCCAAATTTAGCTGGACCTAATTTTACTTGATGCATTAGTTTATATGGGTGTATATTCCATGTCGTTTCACCAAAAATAACACTTGGTAACCCATTCATTAGATTTGTTATAAAATTAAGTGTGCCTGCTTCTATAGATGCTTTATTTCTTCTATCTATTAAAGTTGATTTGCATAGTCTAAATATTATATTTCCGGGAAGACTTAAACCATCAGAGGCTGCAAATACTGATACGTTAAGCCCTAATTTATGAAAAATTTCATGTGATGTAAAAAAATCATGTGAATTTGAATGATTGCAAACAAAGATTGCTTTACCATCTGCTGGTATATTTTCTTCTCCTATTATTTTATAATCATAATTTCGGTTAAATGAATATAAATTAGATATAACGTTATGAGAAAAAGTGCCATTTTTTATAAATTGCTTTTTTTTACAAAAATCTCTTATACTTTCAAAATATCTAATTTTTTCTTTTGTACTTAATGTTTCTAATTCTGTATTTGTTAATAATAATTTCATAATTTCCTCGTGATTAATTATATTACTTTAAATTTTTTTTGTTGTCAATTCATCTAGTATATGAAACGACACTCTTTAAGTGACTTTATTATTTGTGATTTTTTCTAGAGTGTGCTTGATTCACAACGATAATTTGTTTTATCTAGTATATTTTTTTTAATATCTAGTTATTAGAACTTTATTGGCTTCTAGTTTTTTATTAACATTGTTTTTATATACTTAAGATTACTAAATGATTTATTATTTTTTAGTAAGTTTATTTATTTTTTGTATGTCATTTAGTCTAACAAGTCTTTTATTCTAAGAAATTTTTAGTTCTATAGTCCCACATTTATATCTTCTAAATTATTTTAAATTACTAAATGAAATAAATCTGTCTGTATAATCTCTAATATTTCCTATGTTAGCATTGCCAGAATGTGCAAATGTTCCGCCGTTATTATCGGATTTAGAAATAATCCCAATAGCATTTGTTTCTCTTATCCATTTTTGTGGAGACATTTTAAATGTATTACTGCCAGTTTCATTTTTAAACGTGATGAATTCGCCCCCTTTAAAATTTTCATTATTAGTGCTTTCCCATATTCCTAAATACGAAATAACCTCTTTATTTCTCATCCAGTCTCTAATTGGAAGTCTAGGTTCTTCATTATCAGCATACCTTGCTAAATCAGTAAGTGAAATATAGTCTTCATTTTCAATTCTTAAAATACTAATTTTTTGCTCGTTTACTACTATTATGTTTTTATATCAAATATTTCTATAATCATAAGTTCGATTACAATAGAAATGATATCATGTTTTTTCGGTATTAATCTTTAAAATATTTATCTAACTAATTTTATAGTTTTTCCAATTTCTTCTTTTAACAATAGTTTTGTATAATGGTCTTCTAATGCTAAAACACAACTTTTATATCTTTTGTATGTTTCTAGGTAATTTCCAAGTTCAATTTGCTCTACGCAATAATCTACTATACTATCAAAAATATAATTATAAATAATACTACATTTTTCTTCTTTGTTAATAGCTTCAATAATAATTGGTGCAACTTTATAATAATGCTCTACATCTTCTTTTAAGACAAAATTATCTCTAAACCATCTAAGTATTTTTAATTCATAACAATTATCATCAAAATTTTCTTGAAAATATTTCATACAAGCAGTTGTTAAAAAGCAACCACATTTGGTTGAAGTTTTTTCACCATTAGATTTTTCATTAATAGTACAAGTTCCTTTTTCGTAATCAAAATTTAAATGTATAGACTCATCATGGTCCCCTCTTGGATCACTATCATAAATATTTACATGTCCCTTTTCATCATCACTTTTAACATCTATCCATGTTCCACCTTTCGTTTCAATTGTCATTCATTTATCTTTCTTACTTATTTTCTTAAGTTCTTTTAAACCATATTCAACATCTTCTGCATAATCAAAAACATCTATATCTTCATAACATTCATTACAAAAGTTAATAATTTCTTCATAATTGACTAAAAAATAATCTTTCTTATTAATACATAATTCATATTCTTTTAAGTATTTTTCTAAATATTCAGAAGACTTTGCTTTTGTATTAATATTCTTTGTGTTTTTATTTATGCACAATAATGAACATATTATTTTTCTAAACAAATTAAGAATGTTAACATCATTTTCCATAACTACTCCTCTCTTGATACAAAATTTTACCAATTTGGAATATAGAATAAGAAATACCCTCCATATGAAACTGTTCTTCATAATCAGCTAAACACAATTCTAGCTGTGAAATAATAGACTCTATTTTGCCATATTTATTTATAATCGTTTCATATTTTTTTTCATTATAACTGTCTTCTCAACTTTTTATGTTTTGGTAAACATAGTTTAAAAATTCAATTATTTCGTTTTTAGATATTTCCAAATACTGCTTATCGTCTAAACTATTTGCTTTATATATATCTTTTTCTAAATTGATTAATACATAATCCAAATTGCTTTGAAAATCTGTATTTAATTTTTTTCTTTCTTCCATGATCATCCTTTCATATAATGTATTATAGACTTTAGTCTAAATAAATCAATAATTAAATTTTGTGTACTATTTTTCATTAGTTATATTAAAATGTGGTTTAGTTGAAATGATAATTTATTTTGTCTAATATATTTCCTGATATTTGATTACTAAATCATGTCTAGTTTTTTTATTAACGTCGTTTTCTATATACTCAAGATTACTGAATGATTTATTATTTTTTAGTAAGTTTATTTGTTTTTTTGCTATGTCATTTAGTCTAATAAGTCTTTCACTTTGAGGTATCTTTAATGCCTACTAGTTAATCAATAAATTTATTGTTTCTTTCTTTTTCTATTTGCTTTAAACTTTTTTTAGGTGTAGGTAAGTCTTCTGGCATTATGCCACCTTGTTTTTCTATAAATTTTCTAATATCTTTTCCCATTTTATAATGTGTTTTATTAGCATTATTTTCACCTTGAATATTATCTCTTTTCAGTTTAGATTCAGTTTGTGTAATACGAAATAAATTTGCTGCTAGTTCAACACTACCCATATTATCTAAAATATCCTCTCTATATCTTAAACCTTTTCTCTTTGCAATATCATTTGCTGTTTCTCCGTTATATAGACCTTTATATCCAGCATTATGGAATTTATCAAAATTTTTAACTCCTGCATTTTTAGCTATTTGATTAAGTGAATGATTACCTTTTTTAGTCAAATTTCGTTGATATAGCCTTTTTTCTTCCTCAGTTAATAAACTATATCCCATTTCACTAATTTCCTGTTTTCTTGTTTGAACTGTAAAATATGTTTGTCCTAACGCAACTACTTCTTTATTCGGATCAGCATTTTGAACAATTAAATAACATATATATCGCGATAATTTGTAATCTTTAATCAACTCTTTTTTACCTTTACCAGTTTTTATTGGCTTGTTGACTTCAACAATCCAATCTTCATCTATCTTAGTACTATTTTTAGCTGATATAACTGCTTTATTTATTACTTTTTCAAAATTTCTCCATTCTTTGTATTCTAATACTTTTTGTAGTTCTCTTGCTAACCAATATTCATTACCATATTCATCAATATATTTAATATCATCAAAAGTTTTTTGTTCATATAATTCTAATTCATTCATTTTCTTAACCCCCATATATTTCATATTATTTTGCTATTCAATCTATACTTGCTTTCTTATTTAAATAGTAAAATAAGTTTACTTTAACCTAACTACATTAATAATATCATATGCTTTAAACTTTGTCAAACAATTATTTGTGATGTTTTTATGAAATTTAGCATAACTTTTTTCTCATAATAAAAGCAAAAGTCTATTTCTAGAATTTCGCTTTTAGAAAAATATTACATATCCATAATATATTAGAAATACTATAACCATAAGTATTCCTTCTCTGCGAGAGAGTTCTTTGTCACTACGACCAAATATGTAAAAAATTAATGCTGATAATAATACTATAAAGGTATCTACTAAATTAAATGAGCCTGAAGAAACACTTCCGTAAAGCGCTATTGGAAGTCCTAGTACAATACATATATTAAAGATATTTGTTCCTATTATGTTTCCTACTGCCATGTCAAATTCACCTTTTCTAGCAGACTCCACTGTCATTGTAAGTTCTGGAAGAGATGTACCTATAACAATTACTGTCATTGCAATTATTTTTTGACTTATTCCAATTTCTTCAGCAAGTAGTACAGCATTGTCTACTACAATATCACTTGAGATTACGATAGCAAGTAAACTTAAAACGATTAATATTACGGATTTTTTTAAAGTGAATTTTGGTTTGTCTTTTTCATCATTTTTGTTTTTTCTTACAACTATAATTATATATAACATAAATATTAGAAAGCAACAAAGTAGTATAATTGCATCTTGTCTACTAATACCATTTACGGTATGTTTTTTAAATAATGTATCACTTATTATGAAGAAGAATGTTGTAGTTATTAATACTAGAAGAGGAAGTTCTTTTTTTATTGTTCTATCTTTTACTTTTATAGGTTTTACTATTGCTGCAAGTCCTACTATTAGAAGAATATTAACTATAGAACTACCTATTACATTTGCTATAGTCATGTCTACATTTCCAGTTCTTATGCTATTAAATGATATTGCTAGTTCTGGGGCACATGTTCCAAAAGAGGCTATAGTTAAAGCTATTAACATTTTAGGTATTTTTAGTCTTATAGAAAGAGAACTTGCTGCATCTACAAAAATACTAGAATATATAACTAAAGCAATTATACCTATTATTAGTAATACTATACAAGTAAGTATCATAATTTATCACTCCTATATATTGGGTCAATTAATCTTTCAAAGTATTTGAAAAGTTCTGCTACTAGCGTTATGGGAAGGGCTAGAATAAATAATATAATTATGTGAGGGATAGGTAGAGATATTGTTCCAAGAAGGCTTGATAATACACTGTTTTCTACCACGAAGAATTGAATTAATAGTACTGTTCCTATACAAATGGCAAGCATTTTGTTTTCTTTAATTGGTTTTTTAAATACTGATATTTTTTCGCTTCTACAGTTAAAGCAATGTAAGTTTTGAATAAATACCATAATTAGTAATATATAACTTCTTGCATGAACTATGTCTAAGTGTTTTACGTCTATTAGATATACCCAAAGGCTAAAGACTAGTATTCCCATGATTAAGCCCATAAAGAGTACCTCATTTACTAACAATCTATCAAATAAACTTTCATTTGGGTTTCTTGGTGATCTTTTCATAACATCATTTTCTCCTGATTCAAAAGCAAGAGCAATATCTTGTATTCCATCTGTTACTAAGTTTAACCATAGTAGTTGAATTGCTGTTAGAGGGAGTTCATAATCTAACCATATTGATAATATAAAGAAGATTACTTCGCATACTGCACAAGATAAAAGCATATATGTTACTTTTCTTACGTTGTTGTATGCGTTTCTTCCTTCTTCTACACCGTTAACTATGCTAGAAAATTTATCATCAGTTATGATTAGAGAGCCTACACCTTTTGCTACATCAGTTCCACTACCCATAGCAATTCCAACATTTGCTGCCTTTAAGGCAGGGGCATCATTTACTCCATCTCCTGTTACTGCTATGAATTCACCTAATCTTTTGAAAGACTCTACTATTTGTAATTTTTGAGTAGGTGTTACTGTGGCGAATACTTTCTTTGTGCTTATAAATTTATCAAAAGATTTTTCTCCTTTTAGGTATTCACTCTCTAAGTCAAGGCCTGTTACTACCTCTATTTCGTGAGATGCAATTCCTAATTCTTTTGCAACTGTGAATGCAGTTAGTGGATGGTCTCCAGTAATCATGACTGTTTTTATTCCAGCATTTTTACATTTTGTTACACCATATGCAGCATCTTTTCTAATAGGATCTAGAAATGCTACTAGTCCTAAAAAGCAAAGGTCAGGTATATCGCTTTCTTTATATGTTTCTTTTTCTTTAAATCTTTTTGCTGTTCCACTTGCAAATGCTAATACTCTGTATCCATCTCTTGCAAGAGACTCATTTTGAGTTTTTATTAACTCTTTGTCTATAGGAACTATTTTGTTTCCAACTTTCATGGTACTAGCAAACTTTAATATTTTTTCTAGTTTTCCTTTTAAGGCTACTTTAATAATTTCATCTTCTTTATAGAAGGCAGCAGAATAGGCTTCTTCACTTTCATAAGGGATACGGGCTACTACATTATTTTTTAAAGTTGTTACATCTAAGTCCATTTTATAACCTAATCCTAGAAGGGCTATATCCATGGAGTCTCCATAACTTATCCAATCTTTATCTACTTTTTCTAAGTGTGCTTCGTTATTGTAAACTGCTTCTTTTACTAGGGTTTCTATAGAGGTTCGCGAATAGTTCTTTTTAGATATTATTTTACCATCTCCGTTATAGCCATTTCCTGTTATTTCGAATTCTTCATTGTTTGGGAGTATTATTAATTTTGCAGTTTGTTCATTTAATGTAAGTGTTCCTGTTTTGTCGCTTGCTATTACAGTTGCGCTTCCTAGGGCTTCTACTGCATTAAGTTTTTTTACTAAGACATTTTTCTTTGCCATTTTGTTTGAAGCAATTGATAAGACTAGTGTTAGTACAACTGGCAAGCCTTCTGGAATTGCTGAAACTGAAAGGGCTATTACTAAAAAGAATATTTCTCTTGGAGCATAATTTTTAAAGTAAAGAATGGTCGCAATTATGATTGCTAAAATGGCTATTATGATACTTAATTCACGAGTAAATTTTTCCATTCTTATTTGGAGTGGAGTTTTTGTGTCTTCTTTATATAAAACCTCCGTAGCTATTTTACCGATTTCTGTGTTTATGCCAGTACTTACTACTATTCCTTTTCCTCTTCCTCTCATAACAGATGTTCCAACATAAGCCATGTTAGAGCGATTATTTAGTGTTGTTTCTTCTTTTATTACATCACTAAATTTATTTCTTGCTATACTTTCTCCTGTTAAAATAGATTCGTCTATGCTTAGGTTTTGTGTTTCAATTAGTCTTAAGTCTGCTGGTACTCTTGTGCCTGACTCTAGCAAAACTATGTCTCCTACAACTAAATTTTCAGCGTAGTCAGTAATTTGCTCATTATCTCTAATTACTGTGGCACTTACTTTAACTAACTCTTCTAGTGCTTCTGCATTTTTTCCACTTTTCCATTCTTGTACTGAACCTAATATGGCATCTAGTAATATGCAAATTAATATAAATATTCCATCTATAATTTCACCAACAACGAATGAAAGAACCATAGATAAGATTAATATATAAATAATCGGGCTATTTAGTTCACTAAGAAACACTTGTATAAATGTTTTTTTCTTTGCTTTAGGAAGTATGTTTTTTCCATTTTTGTTAAGACGTTTCTCTGCTTCTTTTTGTGTTAATCCTTCATGTGAGGAGTCAAGTTTTTTATATATTTCAGTTGTACGAAGCATATACCATTCTTCTTTCATAAGTCCTCCTTTTTATTTATTTGTGTAATTGTAATAATTTATTTCGGCAAGTTCATCTGATAACCATTCTAGTTCTTCAGGGTCACTTGTAGTATTTATTATTTCTTCTATTTCAAATATTAAACTATTTAATGTTGTGTGTGATTCATAGTCGATTTTATATCTTTTTAATATTTCAATATGAGAATCTCTTAGTACGAGACCATTTTTTCGTTTTTTTAATATGTTTTTATCAATGTCAACTTCTTCTACTAATTCGTTTATGTCTATATTTTTTCCATTTATTTTCATATCTTATCACTTAAACATTTTTATTATTATTCCTACTATTATTATGGCTACTGCTGTTATGGTTTCATATGGCAATTTATTTTCTTCAGTAGGTATTTGTTCATTTGTCGTTTCATTATTTTTTCTTTCTACAGTCCTTAATGTACTACAGTATCCTTCTTCTTTAGATGTGTCACTCCACATTCCGTTTTCATTTAGTATTGCTGACTTTTGTGTTTCGCATAGTTTTGTAGTGTATTTATATGTTCCATAGATGTAGGCAACCTCAGCATAACCAACGCTAACTAATTCTTCTTGAAGAAGACTACCATCTACCCATATCCAACCTAGGCTTCTACCGTATTTATCAGTTTTGTTTTCTTCATATTCAATTTCTATTGTCTTGGCATTTGTAAGTTTATTACAAGTATATTCACTTGCATTTTTTCCGTAGGCTTCTACCTCTTTTGTTGGGTGAACTGTTTCAGGAGTATCTATAGCTAAAAATCTAAATTTTACTTTTTCATTGTTTATTATAAAGTTTGCAGTATCTCCATCTACGCACGAGTCAAAAGTGGCAGAAACTTTTTCTAGAGTTTTATCAAAACTCGGACTTTTTAATTCTCCTTTACAAGTCCAGTTAGTTCCAAGTGAATCTCCTACTGCTTTGTATTTTCCATCTTCTGTAATTTCAGCAACGTGATAGTGATTATCAGTTCCGTGTGTTCCATAAAGTATTCCATCACATTCAACTATGGATGAACTTTTTAAAGTGCCTGTGGTAGCACTTAGTTTTGTAGGAATTGATATAATTAAAAATAATGATAAAATTATTAATACTTTTTTCATATTCTACCCTCTTATATAATTTTAGCAAAAATAAGAGAATTTTTGGAGATGTTTTTTTAATTTTATGTAAAATAAAAAGCGATTTTTTAATATTCGCATTTTATTAAAATATAACTGATATTGGATAAGATTTATTATTTTCATCTAGTGGAATTATTTCAGGATAGAAACAAAGTAACCCACCATTTCCTACTTTGAATTTTTTATTTTCTAAGATGGAGAAATTTTTCAGCATTTGTTTATTAGGATTGGCTGTTTTTTTGATTTCAAATGGATATATAGTTTCGTTTAAAGATATTATTAAGTCTATTTCTTTTCCATCTCTATCTCTATAAAAATAAATATCATAGTTTAATGATTCATTTGCATTTCTTTTATTTTTTATTAATTCACTTATTACAAATGACTCTAGAAAATGTCCTGATACACTTGAGTCCATTAAGATTTCAGGACTATTATAATGGGTTAGATATGAGCATAAACCAGAGTCCATAAATATTATTTTAGGAGACTTTATACTTCTTTTTAATTCACTATTAAAATATGGTTGTAATAAATATATTATGTCAGAGGCTTCTAGTATTGACACCCATCTTTTGCAAGTTTTGACATCTATATCAGCATCTTCACATATAGATTCATAATTAAGTAGTTCTCCATTTCTTGCGGCCATTGCAATCATAAATTTATGGAATCTTGCTAAATCTCCAACTTGTGTTAAATTTCTTACATCTCTTTCAATATATGTTGTAATGTAGTCGTTAAAATATTGGCTTCTTTCCAAATCGTTAGTTATATATTCAGGCATTCCTCCTTTAAAAATATTTTCATATATTTCTTTTGGTGAAACGTCAATTCTTTTTTTTATATTCTTTGGGTCAAATATTTTAGAGTTAAATCCTTTTTTTTCTGCAAAACTTAGTGAAGACATTTCAAGAATTGCAATTCTTCCTGCTAAAGACTCAGTTACATCTTTCATTAATTCAAATTTTTGTGAACCAGTTAACCAATACTTATTTTTTTCATTAGAATTATCTACATCCATCTTTATGTATGAAAATAAATTTGGTGCATATTGTACTTCATCAATAATTAGTGGTCCATTATAATTTGATAAAAATAATTTTGGGTCTTCATTTGCTAGATTTCTTAAGTTTAAGTCATCTAACGTTACATATGTTCTTTCTTTCTCTTTGATGCTTTTTATAAAAGTAGACTTACCGACTTGTCTCGCTCCTGTTAATAAAGTTACTTTTCTAGTTTTTGATATGTTTTTGAATTTTGATTCTATTTCTCTTTTGAACATTAATATCACCTTTTATATAAATATTATATTATAGTCTTATACAAAAATCAACGGCAAAAATGGAATTGTGTACCGTTTTTGCCGTTGAAAGTTATCTGCATGATTTTAAAGGGTTATATCTTATATTATCATTGTCAATTACTACTACTTTTCTTTTTCTTTTCATGAATTCTTCTCTTCTATAAGGAGTATCTATTCTTCCTGCAACTTCTATATAATCAACTGGTAATTCACAGATATTTTCGTCTCCATCTACTAAAACTCCACAGTTTATTAATTTAGCATCGTCCCAAATTAATCCTTGATCATATAAATCTTGGTATAATTCATCTCTTTCTTCTGGAGTAACATCTCCAACTTTTGCATATTTCATTATTTCCACATAAAATAGTTCTTCTTCGTTTGGTCCTAGTTCTAATTTTCTTACAATAGATGCTAGAATTCTATGATTTATATATATTTTTCTATTATTTCTAGTTTCTCCTAATTTAATTACTAAATCTTTTATTTTATAAACTAAACTTGACCCTCCACCACCTATCATTTTTACATATCTAGGTGAAATTTGTTTTTCTTCTAAAAGACATCTTAAATATTTTGCTACTATTTTTTCGTTATCATCTTTTAACAGTTTTCCTATTATATTGCTTCCAAAAAACATTTGAGAACTAACAATATCTGGGTCATATAATTGATAAGCCTCTATTAAGGTTGATATTACCCTGTGACGTGATTCTAGCATTAGTTTAAAGTCTGGGAATATGAATAAATCAAATAATATTTTTGAAGATTTATCAGTTTCCATAAGTTTTAAATCTTCTAATATTTCAGTAAACAATTCTTCTTTTGAAATCACACCTTTTTCTTTGATTTTTTTAAACTTTTTTAGAAGAAATATTATTGTATCTTTAGAGAATATTTCTCTAACTGTTAGGTCTAGACTTGCTTCGCAAAGTTCTTTGTAGTAACCTCCTCCAATAAATTTAAGGGCTAGTATTGTGAAAAAGTTAAACATATCATAGTCTACTGAACATCTATTTATTATTTTTTGAAAATCTCTTTCTACTAAGTATTTTGCGTGTGAATCTTTAAGAAAAGTCATTACTAATACGAATAATTCTTCTGATGTTAGTGAATCTATAAAATTTATAGTTATATCCCAAAATTTTTTTATTTCTTCTTTATTTTTTTCTATATCGGCCATGTTTATCCCCTTCTTTTAGTTGTATATAGTACTATAAATAGTACAAAATGTCAATAAAAATATTGTTTATATATTTATATAAAATTAAAAGCCCTCAGTTGTCGAGAGCTTGATTTTTATTTTAAAATTATTTGAGACTAGTTTTTCAAACGATTTTTAAGGAGGTTTTATGTCATTTATTTATCTTTTAGGAAGGAATATTCGTTTCCTAATATATTAAATGTAATTTTACTCCTTTTGTATAATTAAGGTAACTATTTCCAAGTCCAATTTGATACTACACTTAGTTCTTTTCCATTTTTTCTTATGTAGTCGTGGTGTTTTTTTAACATATCTTCACAGTAATTTCGTAGTTCTGTTTCTTTTTTTAGTTTAGGAACATAGTTTAAGACATCTAATACTAGGTGAAATCTGTCAATTTTGTTTTGTACTCTCATGTCAAATGGTGTTGTGATTGTTCCTTCTTCGTTGTATCCTCTTACGTGTAAATTTCTATTTGTTCTATTGTAAGTTAATTCATGTATTACATTAGGATAGCCGTGAAATGCAAATACTATTGGTTTGTCAGTTGTGAATATTTTATCATATTCTTTGTCAGTTAATCCATGAGGATGCTTTTCGTTTGATTCTAGTTTCATTAAGTCTACTACATTTACTACTCTTATTTTTAAGTTTGGAAGATGACTCTTTAATATAGTTACGGCAGCTAAAACCTCTACAGTTGGTGTGTCTCCGGCACAAGCTAATACAATATCAGGATTTTTTCCTCCATTAGTGCTTGCCCATGACCATATATCTAGTCCTTTTTTGCAATGTTCTATTGCCTCTTTCATTGTTAACCACTGAGGTCTTTTATGTTTAGATGCTACAATTACGTTTATGTAGTTTTTAGTTTTAGTTACGTGGTCGAATGTGGATATAAGTGTGTTTGTATCACATGGTAAATATATTCTTACAATGTCAGATTTTTTTGTTAATAAGTGGTTAATAAATCCTGGGTCTTGATGTGTATAACCATTGTGGTCTTGTTGCCAAACATGGCTTGTTAGTAAGAAATTAAGTGAACTTATTTCTTTTCTCCAAGGAAGTTCTTTTGTGACTTTGAGCCATTTTGCGTGTTGACTTGCCATTGAGTCAATAATTCTTATAAATGCTTCGTAACTGTGGATAAATCCATGTCTTCCTGTTAATAAGTATCCTTCAAGCATACCTTCACAAGCGTGTTCACTTAAAATGCTGTCAATAACTCTTCCATCTTTTTTTAAGAATTCATCAGTTTTTATAATTTTAGTTCCCCATTTTCTATTTGTTGCTTCAAAAATATGGTTAAGTCTATTAGACATTGCTTCGTCTGGACCAAAAATTCTATAGTTTTTATTTTCTTCATTCAGTGAGATTAGGTCTCTTATGTATTTACCAAGTTCTCTCATGTCTTCTGCTTCAGTTTGACCCCTATTTGAAATTTCTACTCCATAATTTAGTAAGTCTGGTGTTACTAGTTCTTTTAAGAGTAGGCCTCCATTTGTTACTGGATTTAGTCCCATACATTTATCTAGTGATGGGGCAAGAGATAAAATACTTTTTTTTATGCTTCCGTCTTCATTAAATAGTTCTTTTGGTTTATAACTTTTTAGCCATTTTTCTAAAGATGGAACATTAGCAGGGTGAGATTTATTTACTATAATTGGAACTTGATGTGATTTAAAACTACCTACTACTTCTTTAGGTCCTGTCCAACCTTTTAGTGTTCTTAATATAATCATTGGATAAAACGGTCTAAATGTATGAGATGATGCTTCTTCTTTTATTTTTTTTATGTATTCCATGATTTCGTCTAATGTCTTAGCCATTTTTTTGTGCATTCTAAGAGGGTTATCTCCTTCTACTAAGAATGGCTTCCAACCACAGCCTTTAAAATAAGACAAGAGTTCATCTTTTGGTAGTCTTGCTAGTATTGTTGGATTTGATATTTTGTATCCATTTAGATGAAGTATTGGTAACACTATTCCGTCACTTTTTGGATTTATTATTTTGTTTAGTTGCCAAGAAGTTGCTAGTGGGCCTGTTTCTGCTTCTCCATCTCCTATAACACAAGCGGCTATTAAATCAGGATTATCTAAAACTGCCCCAAAAGCGTGTGATAAACTATATCCTAGTTCTCCTCCTTCATTTATACTACCTGGTGTTTCAGGGGCTGCATGAGATGATACTCCTCCTGGGAAACTAAATTGTTTAAATAATTTTTTTAGTCCTTTTTCATCTTGTGTAATTTCGGGATAAATTTTAGTATAAGAGCCTTCTATGTATGTGTTAGATACTACTGCTTGTCCACCATGCCCTGGGCCTGAAATATAAATCATGTTTAAATCGTATTTTTTTATTATTCTGTTTAAGTGTGTATAAATAAAGTTTTGGCCTGGTGCTGTTCCCCAGTGACCTACTACATTAGGTTTTATATCTTTTAATTCAAGTGGTCTTTTTAAAAGTGGATTATCTAGTAAATAAAGTTGCCCCACTGAAAGATAGTTTGCTAGTCTAAAGTATTTATCAAGTGCTTTTATTTCTTCTCTAGTTATTTTACTCATGATTAACCTCCCAATTCTTTAAGTAATCTATAGATTCAGTCATATTAAATCCTTTTATGTTAATTCTTGTTTTTTCATATACACTACCATTTCCGACTATTAACACTTGTGGATAAGTTTTGTTGTATTCGCTTAAGGTTGTAGGTAATTCTTCATATTTCCTATTTAGTTTTGTTAAATCACTTGACGTTAATTTTGATGTATCTAAAAAGTATGTGTTTTTATTTTTTAGATTAAGGCTTAAGAATGCTTTGTTAAATATAGTACAGGAATCTACACAACTAGTTCCTTTTAAATATATAAATGAAGTTAATCTATTGTTAATTATTCCGTCTAACTCGCTTATTGCGATTTCTTTTTCTTTAAGTTCATTTTCTCCTTCTTGTTTGTATGTAGACATAGTTGTTTTGAAAGTGTTCTCGAATTCTTTTCTATAGCTTTTTTCTATTTCTTCGTAAAAGTAGTAGTCTTGATTATCCATATTAATTACAAGATATTCATCATTATAAGTTGATATTTTAAATGATTTATTGCAATTTAGTTTTACAAGTTTTGTAGAACTTTCGTATTCATAAGTTTTGCAAGTATTATCGATATTTAAGGTACTTCCTTTGTAACTTACTTCTTGCTCGGTTATTTTAAATTCTTCATATGCTCCAGTTTCAGTATTAAACATATAATAATTAGTGTTAAGGATGCTACTATCTAGATTTTCTTTTTTGTTTTGTGTTGGTGTGTTTTTAAATTTATTTAAGTAACCAATTATACCAAGTGCTGTAAAAGTTATTATTAGTATTATATAAATTATTATTCTTTTCATTTCCAACCTCTTCTCTATTATGTATTATACCAGTAAGTTATTTTTTTTTAAAGATGGGAATTGATTTTGTTATTTATAAGTGTTATAATTTTGGCTCGCGCTTAAATTTTGAAAGGGGATAATATATATGAAATATGTAGATAAATTTAGTGATTATTTTTCTAAAATTTTAGGTATTGATGGTCCTTTTATTAAGTTACTTATTTATACAGTTATTTTGTATGTGGCTATTAAATTAATAAGTAAAATTGTAGAATTTTTTTGTTTTAGATTTTTTAAGAATAATAAGACAAGATTTCTTTTTGTTAAGAAACTAACTTTGGTAACTCATTTGGTTTTCTTTTTAGCGACTTTGATGATTTGGGAAGAGTTTATTATTCCTTTTATTACTTTAATCAGTTTTGGAACAGTGGCTATTGCTTATAGTTTAAGGGATACGATAATTAATTTTTTTTGTGGTATTTATATAAAGGTTAGTAAGCCATTTGTTATTGAAGATAGAATAATGATAGATGGATATATAGGTGATGTTATTAATATAGAGGCACTTAGTTTTGAGATTTTGGAGGTTAATCCTAATGTAGATAATTTTCAAAGTACAGGGTCTATTATACATATTCCTAATTCTAAAATATTTTCCGGTTCTTTAAAGAATTATGTAAAAGTATTTAAGTATGTGTGGAATGAAATTGAGGTTAAAGTACCAATAGATAGTGATATTAAAAAGACTAAGGGACAAATTTATAAGATAGTTAAAAATCATGAGGTTTTAAAGAAAATTCCTAATAAGATGATGAATCAATTAAATAATAATTCAAGTTATAGAATATACTATAATAAATTAGAGCCAATTATATATACAAGTGTTAATGAAAAATATGTTAAACTAACTGTAAGATATTTAGTTCATCCTAAGAAGGGTAGAAATATTCAAAGTGATATTTGGAATGAGATTTTGAGACTTTATAATAATAAAGAAATAGTATTATATAATGAAAAAGTTTAGTAAATATAAGTTGGTTTTTTGAATATAATATTAAGGGTATGCTAATTCGACATTTTTTTGGAAATATAGTATACTTGTAGCGCATTGAACAAATGTGAAAATGTTAATCGCTTACGGGTGGTGCGAGTTATAAATAATCCCGAAGGAAAATGTTATGAAAACTTTATCTTTTGATAGAGTTTTTTAATTATCGATTAAAATATACATGAAAAATAGAAAGTTTTTCGCTTTCTATTAATTTCTTATTAGTAGTGTTTCTCCTTCATATAGTTTTATTTCATATAAAGATGTCTTTTGAACTGGATAAGTGAATATGTAGTTTTCACTTTCATTTAGTTCATTTTTTAATGCTTCTATTTCTTTTGCTTGAAGTGATATTTTATCTTCAAGCTCTTGTATTTGTTTTTTTAATTCTTCAATTATAGTATCTGGAGTTGGTGTTGGATTTGGTTCTATAGTTGGTCCTGGTTCTGGTTCTGGGACTGGATTATAATACATTAATCCTCGAATTGCACTTGGATTTGTTGATACTATTTGTCCTGGGAGTACATAAGTATATTCTTCAGGGTTTACTTTTACATTGTTTAAAAATACTTCATAGTGAAGGTGTTTCCCATCTGCTCTTCCAGTTTCGCCCATTATACCTATTTGCATTCCTTGTGTAACTTCATCACCTATTTTTAAAGTTACACTTCCATATTTCATATGTGCACATAAAGTTGATATACTGTCATTATGTTTTATTTTTACGTAGTTACCGTAAGAAGAACCACTAGCATCTGTTTGATTGTAATCACTTTTTACACTTACTACTACTCCATCGGCAGGAGCATATATAGGCTGTTCGTTTCCACCATGCGCACTGGACCAGCCTAGGTCTATTCCATTATGAACACCTTTTTTATAGTACTGTGTTATTGCAATATAATTTACGGGATATTTTAAAATCATTTTTTACCATCCCTTTCTATATAGATTACGTTTTCTAAGGAACTGAATGAGTCAAATATTTTGTCTTCAAATGCTTTGTATATTGCGTCTGCACCTATGAAACTTATTAAGCCTACCCAGAGGGAATTTATTATATTAGTGTCAGTAAAACTTAACGTAAAACATACTCCTATGAACATTGATATTATAAAGCTTTTTAGTAATATGAACTTTTTGCTTCTTGTTCCTTCTTTTATTCTTTGTATTAATGAGGTTGAAATAATACTACTTGCTATTGCAATTATAAGAATATTTCTTATTAATGTGAAGTTTAACATATATTAACCTCCTAGTGTATTTTATGTAAGTTTTGTATTTTTGAAATAGGCAAAATAAAATATCTACTTTATTATCCAAGTAGATATTTTTTATAAATTAAAATATTCCAATTATATTTCCATCTTCGTCTATATCTATACTTTCGGCAGCAGGTGTTTTTGAAAGTCCTGGCATTGTCATTATATTTCCTGTTTTAACTACTATAAAACCTGCTCCACTATTTAATTCTACATTTTTTATTTGTATAGGATATGGTGGAGTGCATTCTAGATTTTTTGGATTACTTGATAGTGAATATTGAGTTTTTGCTATGCATATTTCTAAGTTTTTAAAACCTAGTTTTTCTATTTCTTTTATTTGTTCAAGTGCTTCTTTTTCATATTCAACTTCAGAAGCACCATAAATTATTTTTGCAATTTTTTCAATTTTTGATGTAACAGAATCTTCTAGATTATAAGTGTATTTAAAGCTTGTTGTTTGTTCACATAATTTGATTATTTTATTTGCTAGGTCTATTCCACCAGCGCTACCTTTTTCCCATGTTTCCATTAAACTTATTTCTACATCTTTTTCTTTAAGTATGTTTGTTAGGCAGTCAATTTCTTTTTGTGTGTCTTGGTTAAATTTATTTATTGCTACTATAATATTTAATCCAAAATGTTCTTTTATATTTTCTATGTGTTTAAGTAGGTTTTTACTTCCTTTTTGTAGGCTTTCAATATCCTCTTTTTCTAATTCATCTTTTGGCATGCCTCCATGATATTTTAATGCTTTAATAGTTGCTACTATTACTACTGCGTCAGGTGTTTTTCCTAAGTGTCTAGTTTTTATATTTAGAAATTTTTCGGCACCTAAGTCTGCTCCAAAACCAGCTTCTGTTACAGTGTAATCAGCAAGTTTTAGCGCTAATTTTGTAGCGATTATACTATTACAGCCATGTGCAATGTTGGCAAAAGGTCCACCATGAATTATAGCTGGGGTATGTTCAAGTGTTTGAACTAAGTTTGGGTTAAAAGCATCTTTTAGTAGTGCTGTCATAGCACCTTCTGCTTTTAAATCGTGTGCTGTTACTGGTTTATTTTCTTTGTTAAATCCTATTATGATATTCCCTAAACGAGTGCGTAAATCTTTTAGACTTGAAGACAGGCAGAATATAGCCATTACTTCACTTGCAACTGTTATGTTAAATCCATCCATTCTTGGAGTTATATTTTTTTCATTTGATAAACCTGTATTTACTACTCTTAGTTGTCTATCATTTAAGTCTAAACATCTTTTCCATGTTACTTTTTCTATTTGTAATTCATTGCCTTGATAAATGTGATTATCGATTAAGGCAGATAAAAGATTATTTGCTGATGTAATCGCGTGCAAGTCTCCTGTAAAATGGAGGTTTATATCTACCATAGGCGCTACTTGTGAATGGCCTCCCCCTGTAGCACCGCCTTTTATTCCAAATACTGGTCCTAGAGATGGTTCACGCAGAGCTAGTATAGATTTTTTACCTATTCTTTTTAAAGCATCAGCAAGTCCTATAGACATAGTTGTTTTTCCTTCTCCTAAAGGTGTTGGATTTATTGATGTTACTAAAATTAATTTCCCATCTTTTTTATTTTCAAGTTCTTTTAGTAAATCAGTAGAAATCTTTGCTTTATATTTTCCATAAGGTTCTATATATTCTTCTTTAATATTTAGATATGAAGCAATTTTCTCTATTTTTTCTAATTTTGCATTTCTAGCTATTTCTATATCTTTCAAAAACATCACTCCTTTATTACATATTATATCATGTTTGTGCTATATATGAATTTTAAGTGGGCTACTTTATTTTTTTGTATTAATATTTAATGTAAAAAGAGCAAGTAGTTTGCCCTTTAATTATTTAAATAAATTTTTAATTCTTGTCCATAGAGTTTGTTTTTCTACTTTGGCTTGCTTTGTAACTTTTGTTTCTTTTACTTTTTCGCCATCTATTGTTAATATAAATTTTGTTTCTCCTGTATTTCCATTTTTGTTCATAGTAAATGTTTGGTAGTTTTCTCCTAATTCAATTAATGACTCCAGTTTGTTTTGTGTGCTTTTTACTTTTGTATTAACTAAATCATATATTTTTGTTATTCCTTCAGCGTTGTATTTGCTTATACCACCTTGTAGTGATGCAACTCCATTATAGAGGTTAGTTGTACCTTCTTTTAATGTTTTACTTCCAGAGTAAAGTGTTTCTACTCCCTTATAAAGTTCTGTTGTTCCGTTTGATAAAGTACTACTTCCTACTTTTAATTTAGTAAGTGCATTTATAAGAGAATCCATAGTTGTACTTAAAGAACTAGGTAATACACTACCTAAAACTGTGTTGTATGTTGTTAGTAATTCAATATATTCTTTATTTTCTACTGGACTTAGCATTAATTCATTTATTACATTATTGTTATTAGTTATAACAGTCCCTATATTTGATATTAATGAATTCATATCATTTATGGCATTTGCAGAAGCACCAATTGAAGTTTTAAGATTTGTATTGGTTATATTTGGATTATTTATTATTCCTAATCCTTCTGCTACTTTTTCAGTTACGAATGCTGGTGTCATTAAATCGAGTAGTTTTTTCTTTTCAGTAAGAGTACTTAAAATTTCAGTTATTCCGGCATCTAAAGAAATGTTACCATTTTTGATTTTTTCTAGATTAGTTTTTACCTCTAGTAATCCGTCAGTTAAGGAAGAGGCTCCATTATCTAAAACTTTTGCGCCTTCTAGAAGAGTATTAGTGCCTTCTTCTATTTGGTCAATTGATTCTTTTAGAGTGTCTACATTTTTATATAGTTCATCCATTTTGTCAAATATTTTTAAATCTTCTTTTTCTATTATTTTTGGTGTAACTACTGTGTATATGTTTGATAATTCAAATTTAGTTGTGTCAAATTCTATAGTAACTTTGTTCATATTCTTTAAGTCTTCTAGTTTTAGGCTTTCATATAGACCAGGTGAAGAAATACCTACTACCATATAATTTTTTCCATTGTTAATAACTTTACCATTATTAACAATTATATTAGAATTATTTTCTCCATTTAGAATTAAACCTGTAGCAGTTACAAATGGTGTGTATAGTGTTTCATTTTTTCCATTTACTTTAACTACATGTTTATCATTATTTGCGAATTCTATTTCTATTTTAACGTTACCATTCTTACCAAGTATTTCGTTTAGTTTTTGCTCTTCTCCGTTTAAATAATATTTTATATCTTCAGTTATTGGTAAGTCTTTATTAATAGAGCCTTGATAATATATGTCTTTTTTCTTTGCATTCCAAGTTAGTTTATTGTCTATTTGTTCAAATGTTTCATCTCCATTTATGTTTAAGATGTTTAATAAATCCGTTTCATCTTCTATTACTTCTAACTCATCTTTGTTTATTAAATGTTCATTTACTAATATTGTTTTTACAGAGCCATCATTATTTAGTTTTGCATATACAGTTTCATCTTTCACAAGTGCATTTACTGGGAAACTATAAAGGCAAATTATTAATGTGAATAAGGCTACTGGGACTTTCTTTATTTTTTGTTTCATTTTCTTTTCCTCCTTCTTTTTGAAACCTAATGTTGTTTTACAAATTAATTTATCAAATATTAATAATACTCCCGGTAATACGAATAGTACTACAATCATACTTATTAGTGCTCCTCTAGATATTAGTGTGCAAAGTGAACTAATCATATCTATTCCTGAATAGACACCAACTCCAAATGTTGCTCCAAAGAAACATAATCCACTTACTATTATTGAACTTGTGCAAGAATCAAGTGTTTCTTTAATTGCATCAAGTTTTGGTATATTAGATTTTCTTTTATTAATGTATGTTGTAGTCATTAGAATTGCATAGTCAATTGTTGCTCCAAGTTGAATTGTACCTAATACAATAGGGGCTACGAAAGGTAGTTCTAGTCCACTAAAGTAAGGAATAGCCATGTTAATAAATATTGCAAATTCTATAACTGATATTAAGAGAATTGGTAAACTTAATGATTTTAGAACTATTAACATTATTAGTAAGATACATATGATTGAAGATGCGTTTACATTTTGAAAGTCTTGATTACTTATAGTTACTAAATCTTTCATTAAAGGTCCTTCCCCTGCTAATATTCCTTTTTCATCATATTTTTTTATAATTTTGTTTAATTCATCTACTTGGTTATTTAATTCATCACTTGCTATTTCGTATGTTGAGTTTAAAAAGATTATTTGATAATTGTCGCTTTCAAATATTTTTGTTATATTGCTACTTAATATACTTTTTGATAAACCAAGATTATCTAATTCACTTGATGAAAGTATTAAATCTATTCCATCTACATAACTTATTTCATTAACCATGTTATTAACGTCTTTATTTGATGTGCTTTTATCTAGTAGTATTATTTCAGGTGAAACTATATTAAATTTTTCTTTTAGTTCAGTGTTTGCAACTATGCAGTCTAAATTGTCTGGAAGACTTTTATCTAATTTGTAATATACATCTACTTTAGAGTTTGCTAAGTAAGCAGGTATTATTAATATCAAGAATAATGCAAATGCTCCTTTGTAATGTTTTATTATAAAGTTATTTAGTTTTGTCATGTTAGGCATAAGGGACTTATGTTTTGTTTTTTCTATTAATTTTTCACTTACTAATATTAAACTTGGAAATACTGTTAATACACAGATTACTCCTAGTAGGACACCTTTTGCCATTACTAGTCCTAAGTCCATTCCTAGAGTTAATTTCATAGTACATAATACAAGAAATCCTGCGATTGTTGTTAGAGAACTTCCTACTACAGATGTGAATGTTTCGTGGATTGCATTACTCATTGCTTCTATGTTAGTTTTGCTTGTTTTTTTATTTTTTTCGTAAGAGTGATATAAGAAGATTGAGAAATCTGTTGTTACTCCAAGTTGTAATACTGCTACTAATGCTTTTGTTATGTAAGAAATACTACCAAAGAATACGTTAGTACCTAAGTTAAACAATATAGATATACCAATATTTATAAGTAATAGAAATGGAACAACGTATGAGTCTAGTGATAAAACAAGTACGATTATACAAAGAACTACTGCTATTATTATGTATATGAAAATTTCTCTTTCAGACAAGTTCATGGTGTCTAATACCATAGCACTCATACCACCTATTTTGGCACTTTCTTTAGTTAGTTCTCTTATTTCTTCAACTGCACTTAATGTCTCTTCAGCAGATGTGCCTGTTTTAAATGTGATTAGTAATAAATCACTACCGTCTTTTTTTACTTTGTTTACAACTTCACTTGGTAATGCTTCCAAAGGTATTGTAGTTCCAATAAGGTCATATGTGCTTACAACTTTAGATACACTATCTACTTCTTTTATTTTAGATTCTAGAGTAAGTATTTCTTTTGAAGTCATGTTGTTAATCACCGTTACGGAAAATGCTCCCATATCGAATTCATCAGCCAATATGTTTTGGCCTATTACTGTTTCGTTATCTTCTGGCAAGTAAACTAATATGTCATAGTTTATTTTTGTTACTTCCATTCCAATTATTGCTGGAACAAATAAAATTAAAGTTATAATTAGTATTTTAATTCTATTTTTACAAATTGTGTTTCCTAATTTTCTCATTTTTTACCTCCTGTCAAAAAACATTTTATGACAATTCTTGAAAATAACCATAAACATAACTTATAAAATGTACGATAAACAACAAATGTATTACTATGTATGGGTAAATATGCGACATTATGTATGATAACTTTACAAAATGTTTTATATTTCATATAATTCAAATAGGTGATGCAAAATGGAAGCAGAAAAAACTGATTTAAGAATTTTAAAAACTAAAAAAAATATTTATGCAACTTTTGAAGAACTTATGAAAAATCATGCTTTTGAAGATATAAAGGTTAGTGATATATGTAGTTTGGCTATGATTAATAGGTCTACTTTTTATGCTCATTATGAAGATAAGTATGAACTTTTGGCCGAGTATATAAATACTTTAAAGGATAAACTTTCTAACGAACTTGATAAGAATGTTAATATTAAAAATTCTAAAGATTATTATTTGGAAATGATTAGAATAGTAATGGACCATATTGAAGAAAAGAAAGAGACTTATGCGTCTATTATGATTAATAATAAAAATAGTGTTACTATGGATATTTTGTATGATGTTATTAGTTTAGATGTTATTAAACAAATGAAAAAGAAAAATGAAAATAGAGAGGCTAAAGTTCCTGCTGATATTGTGTCTAAGTTTTATCTTGGGGCTCTTATTAGTATTTGTACTGAATGGATTGGGACTAATAAGTATTCTAAAGATGAAATTCTTAAGTATTTTGATATTTTAATTCCTGATAAAATATATGAGTGATAGTGCTTACTTAATGTAGGTTCTTTTATTTTGTGTGGTATAATAAAAGAACTTGGAGGAAAGCATATGGTTAATTATTATGAGTTACTTGGAATAAATCCAAATGCTAGTAGTGAAGAAATCAAACAGGCTTATCGTAAAATGGCTAAAAAGTATCATCCTGATGTTAATAAAGATGAAAATGCTGATAAGATAATTAGAAGTTTAAATGAAGCAAAGGAAACCTTACTTGATGAAGTGAAGAGAAAAGAATATGACGTTGCTTTAGAGGCGCTTGATAATTCAAAAGAATTTTCTAAAGAGAAAAGTGAAACTTATGAATCAAAAAAGAATGAATATAGAGAAACTTACAGTGAAACATATGTTACTAGGTGGGAATATTATAAAAATTATATAAATTATGCTAAAGATAATTTTTTTGTTAAGTTTTTAAAGTCTTTGTTTGCTTTAATTAATCATGTGTTTGTTACTGTTTTGAAATGGACTATTTATGTGTTTGTGTATATTTTATTTGTTATTAATGATTTAATTGATTATTTAGCAGGTCTTTTGATGTTAGGAGGTGTGATTTCATTTTTTGCTTTGATGGGAAAAGAGAGTCCTAATGTTATTCCTTATGTACCTGCTAATGTTGAAGGATTTTTAATGTTTACAATTCTTGCTGTTTTAGTTGAATTTATAAAAATTCTTATTTATGGAAAGTATGGAAATTTGTTTTCTCTTATGAATAAGTTAGAGAATAAAGTTTTGATTAAGATTTTAAATATTTAAGTAAGAAAAAAACGAGTCTTGAATGTAGGCTCGTTTATTTTCTTAGTTTCCTAATAATTCACAAATTAAGTTACTTATTTCAGTTGGATTTTCTATTGATACACCTTCTATAA
Source organism: uncultured Muribaculaceae bacterium (assembly GCA_964457135.1). Lineage (GTDB taxonomy): Bacteria > Bacillota_I > Bacilli_A > RF39 > UBA660 > MGBC139354. The sequence goes on along the minus strand of CAYWED010000004.1, from coordinate 3,683 downwards.
GAGATGCTAGTGAATATAGAATTTTTGTATATTTTTCTAATGATTCAAAATCTTTATTTTTATATAACTCCTCTATTTTTTTACTTATAGGATGACTTTCATTTATTTCCATTAAGACTTCTGCTTTTATTCCTTGGTTAGTTGGCATACTATTTAATACTTTTTCCATTTCTAGTGATACGTTACCAACTGATTTTAAGCATACAGGGTGATTCTTAAGTTTTCTTGTAAATTCTATTCCTTTTACTTGATTATTTATGAAACTTGTCATTTTGTCAAACATTTCTTTATTCTCTTCATTTAGTTTTTTGATTTCTTCTTTTTCTTCTTCAGTTTCTAAATCTAGTTTTTCGTCACTTACATTAATAAAGTTTTTACCTTCGTAGTTGTTCATTGCCTTTATTACGAATTCATCTAGATTTTCTGTTAAGTAAAGAATTTCATATCCTTTATCTTTTACTGCTTCTACTTGTGGTAACATATCTATTTTATTAACGCTTTCTCCACAAGCGTAGTATATGTCTTTTTGTTCATCTTTCATGTTAGATACATAATCTTTTAAAGTTATATATTTTTTCTCTTTAGAAGAAACATATAGAATTAAATCTATTAAAAGGTCTTTTTTCATTCCATATGAACTATAAATTCCATATTTAATTTGCATTCCGAAGTCTTTCCAGAATTTCTCGTAATCTTCTCTATTTTCTTTTAGCATTGAAAGTAATTCTTTTTGTATTTTTGTTTCTAGACTTTTAGCAATAGTTTCTATTTCATGATTTTCTTGCAATGTTTCTCTTGATATATTTAGAGATATATCTTCACTATCAACAAGTCCTTTTACAAAACTAAAGTAATCTGGTAATAAGTCACTGCATTTATCCATTATAAGAACGCCTTTTGAATAAAGTTGTAATCCTTTTTCGTATTCTTTTGTATAGTAATCATATGGAGCGTGTGAAGGGATGAATAGTAGACTTGTGTAGGATACTCTTCCTTCTAATTCGTTTCTAATAATGCGAAGAGGTTTTTCATAATCATAGAATTTATCAGTGTAGAAATCGTTGTATTCTTCTTCTGTTACATCTTTCTTTTGTTTTTTCCAAATAGGGACCATGCTGTTTAAAGTTTTTTCTTCTTGTATTTTTTCTTCTTTATCGTCTTTCTTCTCTATTCTTTCTTCAATCATTTTAATTGGATAGTGTATGTAGTTAGAGTATTTTTTAACAAGGCTAGATATCTTATAAAATTCTAGTAATTCATCATAGTTAGTAGTTTCAGTATTGTCTTTTAGATAAAGTATAATTTCAGTACCATTTTCTTTTTTATCTGACTCGCTAATTGTATAGCCATCTGCTCCAGTAGATTCCCAAGTGTGGGCAACTTCATCATTTATGCTTTTACTGTTTACTACTACTTTGTCACTAACCATGAATGCTGAATAGAATCCTACTCCAAATTGTCCTATTATGTCTATGTCTTTCTTCTTGTCATTATTTTCTTTAAATAGTTCTGAACCACTTTTGGCAATTGTTCCTAAGTTATTTTCTAATTCACTTTCAGTCATACCTATTCCATTGTCGGTAATAGTTATTGTTCTTTCTTCTTTATTTAAGTCGATTTTTATGCTCAAATCATCTTTATTTACTTTAACCTTTTTGTCTGTAAGCGAAACATAATATAGCTTATCAAGTGCATCACTAGCGTTTGAGATTAATTCTCTTAGAAATATTTCTTTGTTTGTATAGATTGAATTTATCATCATGTCTAATAGTTTTTTTGATTCTGCTTTAAATTGTTTTTTCATATATAATCATCTCTTTCTTTATTAAATTATTAGTAATATAACTAACAATTTAATGTTAACACTTTCTTTAGCACTCGTCAAGTATAAGTGCTAAATTTTGGGATTAATCTCACAAATAATAGTAATATACATAAAATAAGGAAGGAGGGTAAAAAAATTTTATGAAAAATAGTTATTGTTATGGAAGGGATACATATATTTTTGATGATGATGAGGGTGTAAAAATTTCTAAATATATTCCACTTGCTCCTAGTCAATCACAAGATGGGGTTGTGGGTCTTGAATATATTATGAACCCTAGACCTATTTTTGATGATCCTAATTATAAGGCTAGTGGGAAACTCAAAGATAAAGTTGCGATTATTACAGGAGGAGATTCAGGTTTAGGGCGTGCTGCGGCTATTTGTTATGCTAAGGAAGGTGCTCGTGTAGTTATTCCTTATTTTAATGAACATATTGATGCCGAAGAAACTAAAAATATTATAGAGTCTTATGGAGGGGAATGCTTACTTATACCTGGGGATATTAGTAATAAAAGTTTTTGTGAGAATGTGGTGCATATGACTTTAGAGAAGTTTGGTAAGATTGATATTTTAGTAAATAATGCTGGAGTACAGTATCAATGTGATAATTTAGAGGATATAAGCGATGAACAGTTTGATTTTACTATGAAGGTTAATATTTATGGAATGTTTTATTTAACTAGAGCATGTCTTCCTCATTTAAAGAGTGGGAGTGCAATTATTAATTTAACAAGTATTACTACTTTTAAGGGCGAGCCACAATTAATTGATTATGTTACTACTAAAGGGGCTATTGTTGGTTTTACTAGAAGCCTTGCTAGAAATTTAGCACTTAAGAATATTCGTGTGAATGCAATTGCGCCTGGATTTTTTTGGACACCACTTCAACCTAATTGCTGGGTAAGCGAAAAAATTCCTACACTAGGAGCAGATGCTGCAGTTGGTCACGGGGCTATGCCTTATGAACTGGCACCTACTTATGTTTTTTTAGCAAGTGATGATTCATCTTATATGACTGGACAAGTTGTTCATGTTAATGGTGGAGAAGTAATGGGGTAAAAGAAAAAACATATTGTTATGTCCTTTATATGTTCTTTCTTTTATTAAATACCATCTACACTTGTTTCATAAAGCCAATTTTTTAAGTCAGTATTATCTCCAGTTTCATAGTAATTTATTAGTTTTGTAAAATATGATCCTATTTTTTCAACTGGAATTGCAATTATTCCTTGACCTAGTTTTATCATTTCTTTATTTGCTACTAGGTTAGCAACTCTTTTTTTCCATCTAAGAACATTTGACTTCTTTGTATCCAACAGAATAAGTCTATACATCTTTCTAATTTATTTTCATTCTCTAAAATGGTTTCTAACTCTAAATCATAGTTACATTCACTAGGTAGTTTAGGTTTCCAAGTTGTACCAGTAATTCCAACTTTTTTATCTCTATATTCTCCCAATGGAGAGATGTTCTGTGCTTTGCATATTTGAAAGTGAATTTTTTTAATGTAGTCAGAAGTTAGTTCTTCATCTATAGTATTTAAAATAAATTCCCATACATCTTTTAATCCTTTTAATTTAAGCATATCATCAACTGAAATTTTAAAAAAAAACTTTTAACGGTGTTCTATTATTACAAATATATGGGCCACATACTAAGGGGCATAAAACCTTTAAATATCGCCACTTTTTAATTTTTCAAAAATAGGTTTATTACCTTTATAACTTTTTGGAGATATTGGGCTTGGTTTATAAATCGGTAAGATTTTATAACCATTAACTACATCTAAATTGCCAACAACCTCTGCAAATTTATTAAATTTAAAATTATTTAAATTTCTAGTTGGAAATTCTCCT
>CAYWED010000003.1:0-39911 GCA_964457135.1 uncultured Muribaculaceae bacterium | reverse complement strand
ACTAGATAAAATCTAGGATTGAAGGGTAAAATATTTAAAAAGTGTCAAAGATGGGCGTTTCGTGGTTGGACACATTGTGGCTATTTTGGTACTCATTGATATTTTGCAAGTATTGATGATGCTTAAAAAAATTGACACCACTGACGAGTGATGTCTATCTAATTTCATAATTAGGTAGGCATTCAGCAATGCTAAATGCTCCCTTTAATATTATATGGATTATCTCCATGTGAATACATTGTACCAAATTAGTAAGTTAAATTCAATAGTTTTGAAGGAATAAATGTACAAATAAGATGTATTTTGTGATATACTTTTTATAGTAGGTGAGTATATGAAAAAAGATGGTTTTATTTCAATGACTGTGATTTATTCATTTATAATAGTTTTTCTACTTTTAATGGTATCTTTACTTAGTGCATATGCATATAGAAATAGTTTAGTTAATAATGAAATAGAACAAGTTAAAACTGAGTTAAATAGGGAGTATAAGTAATGAAGAAGAATGGATTTGTTTTTTTAGAGACTTTAATTGTTCTTACAGTTTTACTTGTAAGTGTTGTTAGTATGTTTAGAATGTATATTAAAATTTCTTCAGATATAGAAAATAGAAAGTATTATGATAATATAAGTGATTTATATAAGACTGATATAATAAGAAATTATGTTGATGTGAGTAAGATAAGTGGAAGTTCTTTTGTAGAAATAAATAAGTCTAATTGTTCAACTTATATGGGTGATAGTTGCACTACTTTATTAGATTCTTTGAAAGTAGAGAGTATTTATATTAATTTAGGGTCTTTAAATTATTTGTTATCTAATACTAATACAATTCCTAATACTATGAGAGAATATTTAAAAACTATTAATAAAAATAATAATAGAAGATATATAATAGTTAATTATAAATATAAAGATAAAAACTATTATGCATCTTTAGATATATAGGAGGGACAAATGAATAAGAAAGGTTTTACTTTAGTAGAAGTAACAATTAGTGTAGCTCTTTTGTCTTTAGTAATGGTTTTTATGCTAAGGTTTATTAGTGATATAAGAAGAAATGAGGATAGTATTAGTATGACTACTGATTTACTTTTAAATAAAACTATTATTGCTAGGAGTTTAAATGAAGATATTAAAAAAAGTGAAGGAATTAGTTCTTCTATATGTACTAGTTCTAAATGTACATTGGTTTTAGGAAATGATAAAACTAAAACTATAGAGATTAGTGGTGAAGGGAGAATAGTAACTTATAAGAATGAAACTGATGGAAAAGTAGATTTAACAAGACGTTTGCCGGAAGGATATACTTATAGTTTAAGTAAGATTGAAAATGATTTAGTAACAGTGATTAAGATTAGTGTATCATCAAATCCAGAATATAATATAGAGATAGTTGATGATAAAGTTAATCATTAGTAATATAAGCTTATTTTTTAAAATAAATTTAATATTTAATTTGTGTTCACTTAATATACTAAATGCTTGACAAAGTACAGAAATTCCTGAAAAGATTAATGTGAGTGAAATTAAAATTAACTTTGAGTTTGTACTAGTTGTTAGTAAACTCATTTTTTTAATTCCACTAGTCATTTCAAATGTTCCTGTTATGATTGCTTCTATTGTATCTGGAAGATTAAAGAAGTTAAATAAAATATTTGAAAGTGTTGTAAAAATGACAATAGTGCCTAGAATCACTAAAAGTGTTTTTGCATTATTAATGATGGATTTTTTTAGGAGAGATGAGAAGTTTTCTTTATGTGATGTAATAGAAGAATCTGTAACATTTAATTTTTTATAATAGAATAAATACATGATTAAATTAGTAATATAAATATTTATTAGAATAATAATTCCTAATTTTGTATTACCTAGCATAAGAGAGCCTATACTACCTATAACAAACATAGGATTAGGAAAGAAAGTAACAGATAACATAATTTCGGCATCTTTAGTAGAAATTTTATTATTATTTAGTAATTCATTAATATATTTAGCATTACTAGGTAGACCTGAAAATAGGGATAAAAGTATTAGATAACTATATTTAAATTTAAATAATTTATTTAAGTAATATACATAATTATAATTAATAAGAAAGTCTGCTAATATAAAAAATGGAAATAAACTAGGGACGATGTTTTCTAAAAAAACTTTGACACTGTAGTTAACTGATGATATGACGATATTGGGAGTAGTAATAAATGTGTATAGAATTAAAGTGAAAAATAAAAAAAGAATTAATTTGTATATATTTTTAATCATAAAAACACGTTCCTTATGTTATAATAGTTATTAGTGAGGTACATTAGATGACTAGTAAATTATATGAGAAAATTAAGAAATTTATAAAAGAAAATTATAAGTTTTTGTTAGTATATGCTGTTATTTTAGCTTTATTTACTGTGAGTTTAGATTATGAAATATATACTCCTGGGGGACTTAGCAATTTAGATAAAAGAATTGAAATAGATGGGGCTTATGAAAGTAAGGGTTCATTTAATTTGACATATGTAAGTGCTAAAAAAGGTACTATTCCATTTATATTACTTAGTTATATATTTCCTTCTTGGGATTTAGTTAGTTTAGATGAACAAAGAATAGAAAATGAAGATTATGAAGAAATACTTGCTAGAGGTAAAATTGATTTAGAAAGTGTTAATGAAAATGCAATAGCAGTTGCTTTTAATAAGGCTAATCTTCCATTTGAAATAGTTCAAAATGATTTGACTGTTTATTATGTATTTGACGAGGCTAAAACTAATTTAAAAGTTGGAGATGTTATTAGAAAAGTAGAAGATACTGACATTACTAAAACTGAAGATTTATCTAATATATTAGATGTTAAAAATGTAGGAGACAGTGTAACTTTTACTATAGAGAGAAATGGTAAAAAGCAAGAAAAAAAAGGAATTATATATGAAAGCGATGGTAGAAAAATAATAGGGCTTTATTTAACTAATGTTATTAAAGTTAAGACTGAAAAGAATATTGAATTTAATTATAAAGGTAATGAAAGTGGAGCTAGTGGAGGGCTTATGAGTACATTACAAATATATAATAGTATAGTTCCAAGTGATATAACTAAAGGTCTTACAATAGCTGGTACAGGGACAATTAATTTAGATGGGACTGTAGGAGAAATTGGAGGAGTAAAATATAAGTTAGCAGGGGCTGTTAAAAAGAAAGCAGATGTTTTTATAGTGCCAACTGATAATTATCAAGAGGCTCTTGAAATAAAAGAAAAAGAAAAGTATGATATAAAATTAATTGAAGCAAAGACTTTTGAACAAGTGCTTGAAGATTTAGAAAATATTTGAGGGGTATTATGAAAATTAAAATAAGTGAAGATTATATTCAAACTTTAGAATTAAGACTCATTTTAAAGAAATAAATACCATTAAAGAGTGGTATTTTTGTTTGGTGTTTGTTATAATTAATTAAGAAATGAGTGAGGAGTATATGAAAGTAACTAGGAGCGAATTAAGAGAAAAGATTATGACTATTTTATATCAAGTTAATTTATATAGAAAAGATAATATAGATTATGATATAGAAAAGGTAATAAGAGAAAGTGATAAATCAGGGAATTCTTTTGTTAGAAAAATTGTAATGGGTGTAATAGAAAAAGAAAATGAAATAGACGCTTTAATCAATAAATATATGAAAGATTGGACAGTAAGCCGTTTGGGAACAGTAGATGCTGCAATATATAGAATGAGTACATACGAGTTAATGTACACAGATACTCCTAAGATAGTTAGTATAAATGAAGGAGTAGAACTTGCTAAAAAGTTTAGTGATGAGAAAGTTGCTAAGATGCTTAATGCTGTTTTAGATGAAATTCTTAATAATGAGGTTAGTGAATGAGAGAAGAAATATATTTAAGTGTAAGTGATGTTAATACATATATTAAGAGTGTAATAGATAGAGATACATTTTTATCATATGTTTGTATTAAGGGAGAGATTAGTAATTTAAAGTTTCATACTAGAGGACACTTATATTTTAGTTTAAAGGATGAAAATAGTAAGATTAATGCTGTTATGTTTAATTATAAAAGTGCAGGACTTGCTTTTACACCAAAAGACGGTATGAATGTTGAAGTTAAGGGACGAATTTCTGTTTATGTAAATGGTGGAAGTTATCAAGTAACAGTTGAAAGTATGAGAGAAGATGGTATTGGTAACTTGTATATTTTATTTGAAGAGTTAAAGAAAAAGTTATCTAACGAAGGCTTATTTGATGAAGTCCATAAAAAGAAATTGCCTAGAATACCTAAAAAAGTCGGCGTAATAACCGCGCCTACTGGAGCAGCTGTTAAAGACATAATAAGTACTATAAATAGAAGATTTCCATTAACAGAAATTACTTTGTTTCCTAGTTTAGTACAAGGTAGTGGGGCTAAAGAAAATTTAGTAAGAATGCTAGAGCTTGCTGGTAAAAGTGATGTGGACGTTATTATTATTGGAAGAGGTGGCGGGTCTATTGAAGACTTATGGGCATTTAATGAAGAAGTCGTTGCTCGTGCAATATACAACTGTCCTAAACCTATTGTTAGTGCAGTAGGTCATGAAATCGACTTTACTATAAGTGATTTTGTAGCAGATTTAAGAGCCCCTACACCAACAGGAGCAGCTGAGTTAGTAGTCCCTAGTAAGTTAGAAATCATAAGGTATTTAAGTGATTATAAGTCTAGAATAGTAAGTGTTATAACTAAAAAGATATCAAATTATGAAGAGATAGTTAAGAAATGCAAGAATAATTATGTTTTAAAAAATCCACTTAATTTATATCATGCTGAAGAACAAAGACTTGATAATATAATTGAAAAATTAATAAGTAGTATGAAGGTTAGAGTAGAAAGAGAAAAACCTAAACTTGGAAATTTAAAAGATAAGTTGGAAATTAATATTAGGCATGACTTAGATAAAAGAAAAAATAAATTAGAGAGTATTAAAATTAAATTAGATTTACTTAATCCTGAGAATGTTTTGAAGAAAGGATATAGTATTACATTAATTGATGGTAAAATAGTTAAAAGCGCTAAGGATATAAAAGTGAATGATAAATTAGTTACAAGATTAAGAGACGGGGAATTAATAAGTAAAATTGAGGAGGTAAAATAAGATGAAAGAAGAAACATTTGAGACATCTTTATTAAAATTAGAAGATATAATAAGAGATTTAGAAGGTGGAGAGGTACCACTAGATGAGATGGTTAACAAATATACAGAAGCAATGAAATTAGTAAAGTTTTGTGAAGAAAAGTTAGCAAATGCTACTGAGACAGTAAATAAGATAGTAACCGAAAACGGGAAATTAGAAGACTTTAAGACAGAAGATGCAGCTAATTAATAGAAAGAATATGGTAGGTTCTTCTTACACTAAACTTGGAGTAGGTGTTATTAAGTTTAATAATAAATATTATTGGGTACAGGTATTTGCTTAAAAAGAATTTATAATATTTAGTTAAAGTTACCATAGTATATATTGGTAGCTTTTTTACACCAACAGTAAATTATATAGAATGTATTACTAGTAAAATATTACTTATTGAACGATTGAACGATAATTTAACAAAAATAAAATTATTGTAGTATAATATTTAATAGAGGTGAGGCAAATGATAGAAAACGAGAATATAGAATTTAAGTTAGAATATACTGAAAATATATATGGTGACTTCTAAAAGTAATGGACACTAGAAAACTTAGTAAATATAGTCTAAAAGTAATGGAAAGAAAAATCGATGATAATTTGATTCATCGATTTTTTCAATTTTTTTAACTTTTCTAAAAGTAATGGAAACTTATTTTTAAAAGTGCCCATTACTTTTAGAAGTAAGATAACAAACAAAAATCACTTAACTAATTGTAGAAACCTTTATTTTGTGAGATAATTATACTCGTGAGGATAGATGAATTATTTAGACAAATATTATATATTTTTAAAAACAGAAAAAAAACTAGGCGATGCAAGCATAGACAGTTACACACAAGATTTAACTCACTTTAAAAATTTTATATCTAAAGATTTATTAAGTGTTAAAGAGTCAGACATAGTAAAATATATCATATCTTTAAGAGAATCTCTAAATCCTAAAAGCATCAATAGACACATCTCTTCCTTAAAAGGATTTTATAAATTCATGTTAGAAGAAGGACTAATCGAAATAAATCCTCTAGAAAACGTAACTGCTATGAAAACTGAAAAGAGCTTACCTAAATACTTAAGTATTGAAGAAGTAGAAAAGTTACTTAATTTTCCTCTAACAACACCATTTGATTATAGAAATAAAGCAATGCTTGAAGTGATGTATGCAACTGGCCTTAGAGTAAGTGAATTAGTAAGTCTAGAATACTCTAATGTTGACTTATACAATGCTATAATAAGAGTCAAAGGAAAAGGAAAAAAAGATAGAATAGTCCCAATAGGTGAAACTGCTTCTTATTATTTAAAAATATATATAGAAAATTATAGAAATGACTTACTAAAAAAACAAAATTACAATGAACTATTCCTAAATAATCATGGTAAACCAATAACAAGACATGGATTTAACTTTATACTTGAAAATATAAAAATAAAAACAGGTATAAAAAAAGAATTAACACCTCATGTATTAAGACACAGTTTTGCAACACATCTATTAGAAGGTGGAGCAGACTTAAGAAGCATACAAGAAATGTTAGGCCATGAAAATATATCGACTACTAATATATATACTCATGTAGTTAATGACATATTAAGAGAAAATTATGATGCCTTTCATCCAAGAGCTAAAAAGGAGTAAAATGAAAAATAAAGTTAATATTGAAAAAATTATAGATGAATTACAAATGAGATTTAATTACATGACTTCATATTATAATACTAAAAGTGGAGAAATATTAAATGTTAGTGATGATGATATAATGTACGCAGAAAGTGAAAATTTTGAAGATATTATTAATCGTGAACCTGATTGGTATAAAGAACATCTAAAAGAAGTATATAATTTATTATATAATGAAGAAGAAAATTATATAAGATTACCAAATAATTATGAAATAAGAGATAAAGACATTATGTTCTCATTTATTGATGCATTAAAAAATGAACATCATAAACAAGAGCTATATAATTGTTTAAATAGAAAAGGAATGTATAGATTATTTAAAAATAAATTATATGATTTAGGTATAGAAGATGAATACTATAAATTTTACGATAAAGAATTAAAAAAAATCGCATTAGAGTGGTGTAAAGAAAATAATTTAGAAATAGAGGGATAATTAATGAAAGAAAAAGATAAAAAATTATGGTTAGAATTATATGAAATTGCAAAAAAAATACAAGAACTAGAGCCTTGGAAGTATCTATCTGACCAAGACATTTTAACATATTTGGATGTAGATACTAAAGAAATATATTATTGTTGTACAATGGGACTACATGGTTTGCACAAAGCTGTCTCAGTATATAAAGGTAAACAAATTCATAAGTATTTAGAATTAGCGAATAATGAATATCCATTTCATGCAGTACTTAATTATCAAGATTGTTTAATATGTGATTTTATAAGTAGAGAAGATACTCTTCCAGAAAATAGAAAAATAATTAAAGAATTAGGTCTTAAATTTAGAGGTACTTGGATTTCCTTTGAAAGCTTTGAAAAAGGATATGAGCCATGCAAAATTAATATAGAACAAGTGAGAATTCTTATAAAAACATTAAATGAATTTTATATGTTATATAAAGAAATAATAGAGAATAATGTAAATCCAAAATTTATGTTAGGAGAAACATTAGCTAGATTTTATGATAAAGAAAGTCACAAATATATAAATGAAATTAACAAATTAATGATACCAGAAAAAGAATTAGGTACAATCGAATTACCAAAAGATTTAGAAAAAAAATTAAAACAACTACCTAAAAAAAATATAGAATTAGAGTATGACTTTTTAAACTATATTCCAATTAGAATAATAGAAAATAAAGAAAGTGATGGTAGATACTACTATCCTAGAGTAAGATATTTAGTTACTAAAAACTTATCTTTTGTGAGCCCACCTGAACTTATAGATAAAAACAAATACAAAAATGAATTAGAATATATATCTGAATCTATGAATTTATTAGTAAATCGTATTTTAAACACAGGACTACCTAAAAAGATATATGTCCGTGATGAAGAAACTAAAGCATTATTACAAGAATTAGAAGATAAAATAAAAATAAAAATTATAGTAAGTCCAAAACTAGAAGAAATAGATGACTTTTTATCAAGTTTATCTGAAGCAGGAATTTTTTAAGAGGTGATATTATGTTTAAAAGAGTATTTTTAATAGTAATGGATAGCGTAGGAGCAGGGGAAGCAAAAGATGCAGAAATTTATGGAGATGCTGGGGCTTCAACTTTAGGACACGTACTAGACCACGAGCTATATCATTTGCCTGTATTTAAAAAACTAGGACTTTTAGATATAGCAGGAAAAGATGAAAAATTTTCACTTGGTTATCATGGGATAATCGAGCCAGCTAACAAAGCAAAAGACACATTAAATGGACACTATGAAATGATGGGAGTAATTTTAGATAAACCATTTAAAACATATCCAGAAGGATTCCCAATCATATTAATTAGTGAAATACAAAGAATTACTGGTAGGGAAGTAATAGGAAACTGTGTTGCATCAGGTACAGAAATAATAAAAGAGCTTGGAGAAATGCATATGAAAACAGGTGCATTAATTATATATACAAGTGCTGATTCAGTTTTACAAGTTGCCGCTCATGAAAGTATTATTCCAGTAGAAGAATTATACAATATATGTGAAAAAATAAGTAAATTAGTTTTTAATGAAGACTATAACATAGGTAGAGTAATAGCCCGTCCATTTACAGGAAAACCAGGAGAATTCACAAGAACTCCTAGAAGACACGATTATGCTAAAATTCCACCTTTAAACTTTATGGACTTAATTTATAACCAAGGCTTAGATGTAATAGCCCTAGGAAAAATAAAAGATATATTTGCTGATAAAAGTATAACAACTGGAATTAAAACAACTAATAATATAGATGGTCTTATGAAACTAATAGACTTTGCTAGAGGTGATTTTAATGGTCTATGTTTCCTTAATTTAAATGATTTTGACTCACAATATGGACACAGAAGAAATAAAGATGGATATTTAAAATGTCTAGAAGAACTAGACCATTATTTACCAATATTCATTAATAAATTAAGAGATGACGACTTAGTAATATTTACAGCAGACCACGGAAACGACCCAACATTTAAGGGAACTGACCACACTAGAGAAAATGTACCAGTAATATTCTATTCAAGAATGTTTAAATATTATGGAAAATTACCTATAAGACACACATTTGCTGATATAGGCGCTACTATCATAGATAACTTTGGTATTGAAAATAAACTTAATATTGGTAAAAGTTATATGGATATATTAAAATAAAAGAGAGACAATCAAAGCCGTCTCTCTTTCCTTATAATTACTATTTATTTCTTGCTGAATTTCTAGAATTGTTTTTAGCACTATTTCTAGAATTTTTTCTTGCATTATTTCTTGATGTATTACTATTTCTGCTTGAATTTTTAGCACTATTTCTGCTATTATTTCTTGCATTAGCCATTTTTAATCACCACCTGTTATTATTATGGTTCTTATGTTTTTAATAATTCACTACTTTTATATTTTTTAGTGGAAAAAATTAACAGGTAATATATAACAAATAGGAGTAGAGTAGTCTTACGAATTTATTTACTACAAAAAACATACTATTAATTAGTGATTATATGAACAATAATTTTTTAATACCACTTTTAATATCTTCTATGGCAGGACTTAGTACATTAATAGGTGGATTAGTAGTATTCTTAAAATTTAAAAATAAAGAATCATTCTTAGCATTTACATTAAGTTTCTCATTAAGTGTAATGTTATCTTTATCAGTATTCGAGCTTATTCCTGAAAGTTGTATAGTGCTTGTAAAGTCATATGGATTTGCATGGACATTAATATTAGGGCTAGCAGTATTCATGTTAGGTAGAATAATAGTTACAAAATTAAATAATAGGCTTACCCTACTCGGAAAAAACAACAATTTATATAGGGTAGGGGTACTTAGTATGATTGCACTTATGGTTCACAACTTTCCAGAAGGTATTGCAACATTTATGACAGCCTATAATGACTTAGCAATGGGAATTAGTCTAGGAATAGCAATAATGTTACACAACATACCAGAGGGAATTTCTATAAGCGTCCCTATTTACTATGCAACTGGAAGTAGGGGTAGTGGGCTACTCTACTCATTTATATCAGGCTTAGCTGAGCCTCTAGGCGCAATTATGGCTTATATATTACTAAAAAACTTTATAAGTGATATAACTATAAGTATTGTTTTAATATTTGTAGCAGGGATAATGATTACTCTAGCTATAGATGAAATGCTTCCAGAAGTAAATAAATACAATAAAAAATATCAAACCATAATTGGATTAATATTAGGTTTAATATTAGTATTAATTAATCTATTATTATTTTAAAATAAGTTAACATAATAGAGTAGTCTTATATAAATAAACATATATTAAAATATCTTATAAAGCCTTATAAGTATTAGGATTTATCTATATTTTTATAAAACTTACAAGTTCTGATAATATATATTATGTTAAGTTCTATTCTTTAATATACGAAATATTTCTAATCATTCTACTTCTCTTCTCTTCTCTTAAATAAATAAATAAAAACTTTTATAGAAAATAAAATCTATAAAAGAGTTAATTCTATTGTTTATTAACAGTATCTTTTCGTTCTCCCATAACAACTTTTCTTGATTGGATTTCTCCCATCTTATTAAATACTTCTTGAGCATTTTCACTATTTATCTCATTATATCCTAATTCTCTTAATGCTTGTATTTTAACTGTAGTTAACTGTTGTGTCCTACTTAAAACTTCTTCTTTATTATTCTCTATCTCTTTAACAAATCTTTCATGAGATGCTATTAATTTGCTTTTTTGTGCACCACCATTATTATATAAATTCATAGCAGTAAATACTATACTTTCAAAAATAAATTGTGGTGTTTCATCAAACTTAAATTCCATTGGATTAGTAAATCCTGTAGTCTTAGATAAATATGCAAACATATACTTAATTTCCGGAATATTATCTACTGATTGGAGAACATGATACAAATATAAAAATTCATAATATGTATCTTTATTTTTTTCTTCGGTAAATTTTTCTTTAATTAAATAAATTAAATCATTTACTAATGTTTGCTCATCTTTATTAAGATTTTTTAAATCAAAATAATTATCTCCTCCTTCGTTATTTTTAATATTTTGATTTAATCTTGTTTCTATATTTTCTAAATATTCTGCAGTTACTTTAATATTGCTAATTGCCTCGTCACTACCATCTTCAATATCTAATAACTTAAATAATAATATTTTCTTCTCCTTTGGCCATTTATTTAAACTCTCTAATTCTAGATAGTTATATATCATTTGTCTAGAAACTCCTAAATATTTTGCTAACTTTACTTTTGATATTCCTAATTCTTGTAATAAGTCATTTAAATTCTTCATTTTTCTTTCTCTACCCTCTCCTACTTTATATTACAAAAATATTTTACAACACTTTACATTGACAAGTCAAGTGTAAATTAATGTAAAGTGGAAAATGATATCAAATATTATACTATCAAAATATACCTATTATCATTTTTTTATTACAAGAAAACATATATTAAAAAATTACTTCATATATTTTCCACTAGAATTTATAGGATGTTTTTAATATTAATTATGATCATTTTTATTTATTTCAGCAATTATTTGTTCACCATGAGTTTTTACTTTCACAGAATTTAATATATTGCTAAGTTCATCAATTGTCTTAGGCCTAATTTCAATTAATTTATCAAGCTCTGCATTAGTAAAAACATAATATGCAGGAATTTTCATTTGATTGGACCTATTCTTTCCTAACTCTATTAACCTATTTTTTAAACTATTGTTAGTAATGTTAGAATTAATACAAAATTTACTTTTATAAAATTCATAATAATCTGTATTATCATTAACTGAAATATTAATGTATGTTTGTGCTAACTCTTCCATATTTTTTTTCGAATTAAAACATTCATCGTCACTTCTATGTTTTATATCATATTCTATTTGCCGAATTAATGCATCTGATTTTAATACTTTATATTTTATTTCTTTAGGAGCTCGACTTGTATTAAGAATAGTATCTTGATTCGCAACTACTACTAAAACTCTTCGATAATACTCAAAATGCTTTGAAGCAAAAAACTTTTTAATTTTTGATGCTTTACTTTCCCATATTTTTCTAATAACTTCTCTTTGTGCCTCCACTTGTCTTAATGGTGAATACATTCCCTTTTTTACTTTTTTACCATTAATATCAAATTTTCTTATAAAATCACCTTTATCTGTGACAGTTATATTTCCAACTAAGTTCTTACACTCCACATAATATATATAAACAGGCGTAATAATAATATAGTCAATTTGTGCAGTTAAATCTCCATACTTAACTTTAATATCTCTTAATATATACATACCAATATGAGCTTTTTTTAATTGATAAGATATTTCATTTTCTCCATCCAATCCTTTTTTTACAATATATAGTTCTTCCTTTAAATTATCATTATTAGGATACTCATCATTTAACTTTTTCAAAGCATTATATTTATATTGTAAATCATTGCTTTCCTTATAAAAAATTGTATCTTTAAATCTTAATGCATCAGAAACTGTATCTATTACATTATCAATTATTCCCATTTAAATCACCTACTTAATTAAAACAAACATTTAAAACAAAAATATTATCATATATAAAAATTGTGTTTTCTTACATATTTTAAATTTCTAATTGAACTGTCATCCAATCTTTTATAACACTCATTCACCTCTTCAGGGAATAATTCTACTAGCATATCCGTAACCACTTGATAATCTTCTATAAGAGGTTTCATTCTTTCTTTTTCACTCATAGTAAGCCATGTATAAAGGTACTCTATAACTTCTTTACGATACTCTTCCATAGGAGATAAACCAGTATATCTTTTAACTAATCTAGATAATATTTTATTATGAACATACCATTCTTTTTCAATATCTCTAACTTCAAAATCTTCGTGGCATTTTAACTCACCATTCTCATCTTTATAAGGTATATAATGTTTTCCTCCACTAGGTCTATGCTCAAAATCAAACTTACAACCTGCTTCAGTTAAAGACGCACACTGTGTTGGAAGTGATATTAAATCAATTGGACCTTTTCCAACATTTCTTGCTCTTAAAGATAAAGATACTCCAACAATACTAAACTTTCCTCTATTTTCTACTACATTTGGAGTGCCAACAATCATAGAACTACCATCTTTTAGTAATTCATCTATACTATCTAATGTAATAGTTTTAAAATCACTTGGAAACCAAAGACATCCTCCAGCCTTACAACATTTTCCACCACAACTTTTACATAATTCCTTATTTTCTAATTCTTCCATTATTATTCCCCCTAGTGTTTGGTTTATATGCTAATACGTTCTCATTACCTATATTACCACTTATTATCTTTTTAGCAATGCTTGCTTCTACTGGAAAAGCACTAATAAGTGGTAGGAGCCCCTCTTTAACTTCTTGTATTTCCTCTTTACTTACATCTTCAAAATTATTATTAGCAATATCATAAAATAAAGAAATAACATCAAATCTTAAATTTTCCATAACTGTTTTATTAGTAAATCTCTTAACCAATTTTGCTAGAACATCTTGGTAAGGCATATATTCTAAAATTTTTGCTTGCATATCAACACATGAAATACACTCCCCATTCTTTCTAGGAACTAAATACTTTCCTCCACTAGGTCTATGTTCAAAATCATAAGAACACCCTGTTTCAGTCAAAGAAGCACAAGTAGTTTTCAAAGATAGTAAATCCACAACATCACGATGCTTATTCCTTGCTCTTAAATACAAAAAAGGCTTACGTACAGTTTTTCCATTAACTATACTAAAATGTAGAGCAGCAACTATAGAAATATTACCTTCTCTAAGTTTCTTTTCTAAATAATTTATTTTAAAATTTTCAAAATCTTCAACATAATAGTCACATCCTGACTTTTTACAACATCTCCCACAAGTTTTACATAATTCTTTATTTTCTAATTCTTCCATAATATATACCCCCAATAATCATTTATAAATACCAAAGTTTCTCCCCGTTTTTTCTAACTTCTTTTATAATTCCTCCACCTATCATTTCACTGCCTAAATATACAACGCACGCTTGTCCTGGAGTAACTGCTTTAGCACTCTCATATTTAACTTTAATAGTATTCCCATCAATATACTCAATATCTATAGGTATGTCTTCCCCACGATATCTAAATTTACAAGTGGCAAAAGTAGGTTTCACATCACTTATATAATTCATATCTTCTATAATTGCCTCATCAGAAAGTAAATACTTATTATCATCTCCAAAAGCTACATATAAAATATTTTTTTCTACATCTTTGCCACATACATAATGACGCTTCACATCTCCTGAAAGCCCTACATTTCTTCTCTGCCCAATTGTGTAATAGATAAGCCCATTATGTTCACCTATTTCTTCCATAGTATCTATATTAACAATTTTTCCAGGCTTTCCTTGTAAATAATTTTGAATAAACTTTTGATAATTCCTCTCTCCAATAAAACATATTCCTGTAGAATCCTTTTTATCTGCTACAGGAAGTCCTGCATCTCTTGCAATCTTTCGTACTTCTTCTTTAGTTAAATGTCCAACAGGAAAAAGTACATCACTAAATTCATTTGCTTTAACTTGACTTAAAAAATAAGTTTGGTCTTTATTATTATCTATACCTCTTAAAATTTTATTACCATCTTTTCTAGCATAATGCCCAGTAGCAATAAGGTCAGCTCCTAATTTTTTAACTTCCTTTTTAAAAACATCAAACTTAATATACTTATTACACATAATATCAGGGTTAGGAGTTCTTCCTTTTTTTAATTCACTCAAAAAATATGAAAAAACATTATCCCAATATTCTTTAATAAAATCTACTCTATATAAAGGAATACCTAAATAATCACATACCTTCTTAGCATCAATATAATCAAGTTCTTGAGGACACACTCCATCAGTAATACCTTCTATATCTCCATTAATATTAGAATCCCAATTCTTCATAAATAATCCAATTACTTCATACCCATCTTTATATAATAAATATGCTGAAACTGCACTATCTACTCCACCACTCATTACTACTACTACTTTCATATAACGTTCGCCTCACTAAATAAAATTATACAATATTTTATTGCATTTTGTCTAAGTTCTTAAAATAAAATCATATCCAAATCTACAAAACTTACCTTAAGTGCATAATATTGTACCAAAATAAAACTAGTTTGTCAAATAAACTAGCATAATAACTAAACGAAAAATTTTAATAAAAACGGACACAAGTATATTTCCAATATAGAAGAAACTAAAGAAGCTCCTGTAGCAATCAAAAATAATACGCCCAATTTCTTTATAAAAGCATTTAAATTTATGCTTTCTTTTTTATAAGTTCCTCTCATTAATTTATATGTAAATTTTAAACAAACACTTGAGTAAATTACTAAAACTATAGGCATTATTATATGATGTGGAAAAATAATCAAAATTGCATACATTACACCTTTTACCTTATAAGTCATAACTACACTTGAAATTAAAAAACCAATTAACATTCCCTTATAGAAATTTATAAAAAGTACAAGTGGGAAAAAGACATATATAATACTAGATATAGTAATTAATATTATATAAATCATATTATATTTAAAACTGGTAAAAACCCCACCTATAGAAGAACTACCACTAGAAAGCAATTCAAAAAAATCAGTAATTTCCTTCTTAATAATAAGTTTATCTAAACTAGTTGTAAATGCTAAAAAAAGTAAACCTGCTATAATTCCTAATACTAATATTGCTGAGGTTATAGTTATCAATCTTTTATCAATTATTTTTTTCATACTAAAGTATATTATCTACTTCAAAAATTATGAAAACTATTATATAATATATTTGAGGTATCATTATGAAAAAGAAAACAAAAAAACTAATACTTCGTGTACTAGTTTGGTTATTTTTAGTAGTCCTTTTAGCAAGTTTTTTAGGCAGTGCCTTAGGAGGACTTTTACGTTAATAGTATATAATTATACTATTTTTTTACGCCTCCAAATCTTCTATCCCTATTTTTATAATCATCTATTGCTTTCATAAATTCATCTTTATTAAAGTCTGGAAATAATATATCTGTAAAATAATACTCTGCATATGCTGAATTATAAAGCATAAAACCCGATAATCTATACTCGCCACTTGTCCTTATAAGCAAATCTATTGGAGGTAAATCTTGATATAAATTCTTTCTAAACATCTCTTCATCTATATCATCTACACCAATTTCTCCACTACTAACTTTTAGGGTTAACTTTTTAGTAGTATCAACGATTTCAGCTTGTCCACCATAATTAAGACAAATATTAAGAATTCCACCTGTATTATTTTTAGTCGAATCAGTAATCTCATCCATTGCTTTCAAAACATCTTTTCTTAAGGGTTCTCTTCTTCCTGAAAAAACTAATCTTATATTATCTTCATTATAAGTTTTCTTAAGTTCTTTAAATCCCTTTATAAATAAATTCATTAAATAATTAACCTCTTCATCGTCTCTCTTAAAATTCTCGGTAGAAAAAGCATATATACTTAAAACTTTTACACCTTTTTTAAAGACTACTTTTGAAAGTTCCTTAATAGTTTCGTATCCTGCTTTATGTCCTTCACTTCTTTTAAGACCACGTTTTGTTGCCCATCTTCCATTTCCATCCATTATTATACCAACATGATTAGGTACTTTTTCATCTTTCATTATATACACCTTAACCTTTAATTAAACTTAAATTAACTTTTTTCTTCTCTAAATCTATTTTATCTACATAGCATTTTATTATATCCCCAACACTTACAATTTCGCCTGGATCTTTAACAAAACTTTTACTCATCTTAGAAATATGAATAAGTGCATCATCATGTAGTCCAATATCTACAAATGCTCCAAACGAAGCAACATTTCTAACTGTACCTTCTAAACTCATACCAACACTTAAATCTTCTATTTTTAATATGTCACTCTTAAGTATTGGCATCTCTAACTCGTCTCTTGGGTCAAGCCCGGGATTTTTTAACTCTTTTATTATAGACTCTACTACATATATATTTATTCCTGTATCACTACTTATTTTATCTACACTAACATTTTCCAATTTTTCTTTAAAATTATCTTCTCTAATATCTTTAATATTAAGTCCTAAATACTCTAAAATAGTATATGCGTCCTTGTAGTTTTCAGGGTGTACCCCAGTATTATCAAGTGGATTCTCACTATTTGGTACTCTTAAAAATCCTATTGCTTGTTCATAGATTTTATCTGTAATTCCTTTAACACTAAGTAAACTCTCTCTACTGTTAAAAATACCTTTACTCTTATAGTCCATAATAGCATCAATTGCTTTTTTATTCATACCACTTATATACTTCAAAATACTTCTAGATGCAGTATTGATATTAACTCCAACTTTATTAACTATATTCATTACTGAATAATCTAATTCTTCTCCTAAATTCTTTTGATTAACATCATACTGATATTCTCCAACTCCAATACTCTTAGCATCTATTTTAACAAGTTCTGAGAGTGGGTCTTGTACTCTTCTTCCTATACTAATAGCGCTCCTTTTTTCTACTGTTAAATCTGGAAACTCTTCAATTGCAAGTTTACTCGCTGAATATATACTAGCCCCTGCTTCACTCACTATAATGTACTTAACATCAAGTCCTTTAATCGCTTCAGCCACAAAAGCCTCACTTTCTCTAGATGCAGTTCCATTACCTATAGCAATAAGTTTAATATTGTATTTGTCAATTAAAGTTCTAAGAGTTTTTGTACTGCCCACTACATCATTTTTAGGTTCATTTGGATATATTACTTGAATATCTAACAAATTTCCATTTTCATCAATTACTGCAAGCTTACAACCAGTTCTAAATGCTGGGTCAAAGCCCAAAACAACTCGTCCCTTTATAGGTCTAGTTAAAAGTAAATTCTCTAAATTTTTACCAAACGTCTTTATTGCCTTTTCTTCACTTCTTTCAGTAACTTCACTTCTAATTTCTCTTTCAATACTAGGAATAATAAGTCTCTTTAAAGCGTCTTTAATTGCATTCTTTACTATATCTACAACAAAAGAATCTTTATTCTTTATAACCTTTCCTTCTAAATATTCTTGTACTTTTTCTTCTTCAAAATCAATACTTACAGTAATTACTTTTTCTTTTTCAGCACGATTAATTGCTAAACATCTATAATGTTTTAAATACTTAACACTTTCACTAAAATCATAATACATCTCATAAGTTTTATTTTCATCTTTATTATCTTTTTTAACTTTAGTCTTAATTACACCTGTATTATATATAAATCCTCTAATCCATTTTCTATAATAAGCATTATCACTTATCCATTCGCTTATAATATAACCAGCATTCTCTACTGCCTTTTCTACTTCCATATTATATCCACTAGCAAGACTTTCTATATTACCACTAGTTGGAAAACTCATTATTTTCTTAGCAAGAGGTTCAAGTCCCATCTTAATTGCTTCAGTAGCCTTTGTTTTCTTTTTCTCTTTAAATGGTCTATAAATATCTTCTACCTCAGTCATCTTACTAGCATTCATTATTTCATTCTTTAATTCATCTGTAAGAAGTCCCTTTTCATCTATTAGTTTAATAATTGCTTCTTTTCTTTCAAATAAATTCAAGTTTCTTTTATATTCATCACTAATAAGCTTTATATCTTCTTCATTTAAATTGTTAGTTACTTCTTTTCTATACCTTGCAATAAAAGGAATAGTACATCCTTCTTCTAACAATTTGAGTGTTGCTTTTATTTGATTTCCACTTATATTTGTAGTACTTTCTAATGTTTTTATAATATCTTCATTCATTCTTACCACCTATTTAATTATATAATACATAACTTGTCATTTCTAGATTTATTAACTAATTATGTAAAGAAAAAAGGCTTCTATGCCTTAACTTTCAATATTCTTGTAAATTTTTGTGTATCTACTTCATCAAATGCTCTACACTTTTCTAAATAACTAATATATTTATTTTGCACTAAAGAAAGTTCTTGATTATAGTTCAAATCTTTTTTTAATAAAACCATTTTGATTCTATCTACAATCCCTTTATACTCATCTCCAGCCGTTTCTTCTAATAAATAGCAAAATTTGTTTAATGATGTTACATTTCTAGCAAGTATAGCTATAATTATAGCATTAACTTTTGTTTCTTTTAAACAATTACACTCAAATAATCTATACATCACTTTATATGCTAGTGTTGGACTATCCTTAACAATATTATTAGCAACAAAATCTAAATCATCTAAAGAATTAGAATTACTATGTATATATATAGTAGCATATAAAGCTTTTAGTTTATTTACATTTTTAGTTTTCAAACCATATAAAATATATTTATTATATGGATTTTCCATTTTAGAAAGTCCTCTTATATATTTAATATACTCTTCATCATTAATAGATATTACTTTGTTTACTAATTCTATATAATTATCTTCATTTATTAAAACAGGCGAATTTATAATTTCTATATAATTGCTAATTGGATAAGTTTTTTTAAATAATGTCAATATTATATTTTGAAAACTCTCACTTTGAGTAATTTTCTCTACATCAAAAATATAACTTATACTAAACACATTATTAATATCTTTTAATACTAAACTATTTATTAATTCAACATCACTAAGTGTAATATGATTATGAGCTTTTTCTATATTATCAACTATATATCTATATAAAGAAATATTTCTAAAATCAAGTTTAGATGCTGTATTTATATATTCTTCATAATAAATACTATCTATTACTTTTTCATTTGTAATAAATGAAATGAATTCATCAATATATTTTTCACTATTTAGTTTTTTAGAAACAACTTTTATTGCTTCTTTTCTCTTTTTTTCACCATTATATTTACATTTAAATCCTGTATAACTAATTAATTTTGCATATTTAGAAAAACCAAATACAGGTTTACTAAAATCTACTTGACTCATACACCATCTAAAATCTTTTAAGTTTAAAACATAAGAATATCTAATTAAATCATTAATAATCTCATATCCATATTGAGTATTTACTATAAGTGAAAGTATAAAGTAGTAATGTTTAGAATTTCTAAAGTCAAACCAATCAGTAGCATTCATAAAAGCACTTAATTGTTCTTTTTTAGAAACTTTTGATAAAAGATTTAAAACACTTCTATATTTAAAATCACTCTTAAATTTTTCATCATTTAATATATGCACTAATGAATTTAAGTGAGAATGTTCACCTATTTCTAATTTCTTATCAAAAAGCCCTAATATTTTTTCTAAATCTTCTTCTGGAAGTTCATATATAGTTTTATAATTTAATAATTCCATAAATACATTTAAACTGCTATAATCATTTATATTTTTTATATGAGGATTAGTTATTATTCTAATTGCTTGTTCGCTATTCATACACGCTAGTAAACTCATCAAGTATAAACTGCTTCTTTTATAAGTATTATTTTTATCTATATACTTAGGAAATAATTCATGAGTTACTACATCCTTAAGAAAATTAAAATTTCTAACATCTTCATAACAACACATAGAAATAGTTAATTTATAAAAGTCTTTTTTCATTCCTTGAATATTTTTGTCTTGAGCTAGTTTTAATATTTCAATTATATTTTTATTGTTAATATAACTACCTGCCGCTTTAATACAATCTAAAACACACTCATAATTTCCTTTACGCCCAAATGCTTCTTTATTTTTAAGTAAATTTATTATTTGAGTTCTTTCATCTACACTATCTTTTACTATTCTAGAACATAAATTATTAGGTAAAGACAAAAGAAAGTTGACTTCATCTAGATTTTCCCAATCAATTATACTAGGTTTCAATTTTATTAATTCAATTAATATTCCATTTTTCATATTTTAAAACCTCCAATTTTTACTTTATCCTAGCAAGAATTTTTACACATTCTTCATATGTTGCTTCTTCTTGAGGTTCAAGTTTACCTAATTCTTCTAAATATATTTCTTCTACTTTTCTAGAAATAATTATATTTCCTATATTAGAAGAATTATTTAGAAATTCTAAACTAAACTTTTCAAATTCTAACTTTATTTTTTCACTATCAACTAACATTGATAATCTACTTCCTAAACTATCTTTATTGTCTACGCCACTTAGTAACACTTCACATAATTCATTAATAAATTTCAAGCTATAACCACTTACATCTAAACTATAAAAAATTTCACAAGCATATTTATTTTTCTCATTTATAATCATATTTAAGAACTCATCTCTCTTTTGAGCATTAAAAACAGGAAGATTATTTTTACAAGATTTAATATCAATATGATGTTGCTTATTTCTTATATCAATAATAAATCTTTTTATTTTTTCTAATTTTTCTCTATTAGTCATTTTAAATAATGGCAAAACTATTTCTTTCACATTATTAATTAAATTAGATAAAGAAATCAAATTAAAACTAATATATGAAATAATATCACTATATAATGGCAAATACTCCAAGTTTTCCTCTGTAACTGCATTCACAATACTAAAATAATTTTCTCCCTTAGCAAAACTACTATCAATAATTTTAAAGAAAGAATTCATAATAGGTAAAGACTGTGTTTTAAACATATTAGATATTCTAATAACTAACTCGTCTTGAGCTTCAGCATGAAAATCTACATTTTCTATAATTTTCTTATAAACCCCAAAATTATTTGGGTATTTAATACTAACTGCATCTTCTAACATAGTTCTAAAAAATGAACTATTTCTCATGACTCTGCCATATAGTCCTTGTTCTTCACCATATGAAAATAAATCAAAATATTCATATAATATACGCGAATCCTCAATCTTATTAACATATGAAAGCAGTAACTTAAAATACCTATAGTCACTATTAATAACACCATCATAAACATAAGATGATACTTCTTCTAAATAATGTTCAACCCAATCAACGTCTTCATGACTAACAACACTATCAAAAATAATTTCAATTAATCTACTATCAACACTTTTAAAAAATGAATTATTCTTTTTTAGAAAATTTATAAATAATTCTATATTTTCAACATTCTGACCATTAGCTACCCAAGTCAAAACTTTTTTCCATAAATTGCTATCAAGTACATCAGTATAATCAATTATTTTATTATATAATTCAAATACATAATCATCTTTAATTCTTGTAGATATATTAATTATTTCTTTATATTGTGGCTTATTTTTAGATAATAATCCATTAAGTCCAGGAGAAACTAAATAACTAAAACCTGCCATAGTATCTTTTCCTCTAAAACTTTTAAAAGCAGCATATATACTTTTCATAGTCTTTGAAGAAGCTAAGTTATGTTCATTAATCACTGTTACTTTATAAAATGCACTAATATCTAATTTAGTAGTAAGCGTTTTAAATAATGGATGTCTTATCATTTCTTTAAACAAAGGATTTTCAATCCTTTTATGTAATTCAATAAGATATTCATTTTCTTTATTCATACAAAGAGAAATCACATCAGTATAAACTTCACTATTAATTAATTTTTCATTTAAGATTATTTTTCTCAAAGTAATATAATAAAAATTATGTTCATTAATATTCATAAGTTCGCTAAGTACAAAATCATAATAAGGTGAATTGAGCAAAACAGGTTCATCTAATAACAATTTCAAATTAGACATAAATCTTACATCATTAAATTTTATAGCATAATTAACTACAGCTTTATATACTCTAGATTTCTGAAAATTCTCATTTTTCATTAACCCTATTAGTGCTATTAATGTTTCTTTATTCATATTTTTAGTATTATTTAACTTTGACAAAACAAAATCGTATATATCTTCATTAAGAAAATCATTACTACTTCTATAAATTGATAAAATCTCTTTATTAAAATTATTATCTTTAAAATTCAACATTAAATGTACTACATTATTAGGAATAGATAAAAGTATTTTAATTTCATCTTTATCTTTTAAATCTACAAGTCCTTTTAAATCTTTAATCAATTCTATTAAAGTTCTATTCTTCACAAAACCACATCCTTTAAGCATATTCTAACACAAAAGAAAAAGAAAGAGAAGAATTATCTTTCTCCCTCTTCTAACATGGTTCTTATAAACACAGCATATCCGTTTGTCACATCATCAACAAGTACATGTGTCACAGCGCCTATTATCTTTCCATTTTGGACTATTGGGCTTCCACTCATGCCTTGTACAATACCACCACTAGTCTCTAACAAATCTTTGTCTGTTACCTTAAATGAAATAGATTTATTAGTATCAATAACTTTTTTATTTAAAGCTGTTATTTCTATTTCGTATTCACTTATCTTTTCACCTTCAGTTATTGTGTAAATTGTAGCACTACCTAATTTAATATCATCCCATTTGGCTACAGGAAGAGTTTTTTTTCTAGGCAAAATAACATCATAAGTACCAAATATACCAGTTGGAGTATTTTTAACAATAGTACCAATTTTTTCATTATAAGTTATTGTAGCATTTTTACTACCAACAGTACCATTAGCACTTCTGTCTATTCCATTAACATAACTTGTAAATATACTACCGTTCTTTACTTCAACCCTATTTTGAGATTCACTCATCATAATTTCATGCCCTAAAGCACCATAAATTTTACTTATAGGGTCTATATAAGTTATAGTACCAATTCCAGTAACTTTCTCTTTAACATAAAGACCTGTCTTATAAATATTATCTTCCATAATTAAAGATAATTTTGTATCAAGTTCTTTATTATTCCTTATAACTTTAATATTAACCTCATTATTAGTTATATTCTCATCAATAACTTGACTCATCTCATTAATAGTACTTATTGGTATTCCTTCGATTTCAAGTATAGTATCTCCCACTTGTAAATTTTCATTACCTATATACTTTCCACCTACTTTATAGAAACCTACTACAACTAGACCTTTAGATTCAATTTGAATACCTATATTTTCTCCTCCAGGTATAACATTCTCAGCATAGGCTAGCATACTTATAGGTGTGATTATACACATGACTAATGCCACCATAAATTTTTTCATAACTACACCTCACTATTATATTAACCAAAGACAAAAAGAAAAAGCTACCAATATATTCTATGGTAACTTCTTCCAAATAATTTACATCATCTGCATATACACAAAATACTACTCACAGTTCATTTAAATCTTTTTGCGATTAGTTATTATTTAAATCATTATATTGCTTAGAAAATGCATCATATTATCTTCAATTACATCTAACATTTATACCTCCAATTTTTACTAATAACATTGTACTATATATTCAAAGTTATTCCTAGCATATTTCCTAATAAATTTCCTAATAAATGTTTATTAATTCAATAGAACAAAAGTAAATTAAAGCTAATGCGGGTTCACTCCAAAACCTTACAAGTTTGGTTTCCTGCTTCTAAGAGCTCGTTACCTACCTTCGAGCGCTGGCTTAACATTTCCTAGTCGCTAGGGTACATATTTTATTTTTATCTATTTTAATCAGCTTTTACACTGACATTAATTTGTTTCTCATATAATAAAATATTTCTTCTATCATTATGTTTATACTTGCATTTTGGTCTCTATCTATTTTACTATTACAATATTTACATTTATATTCACGTTTTTTTTAAATCTTTCATACTCTTATCTATATTTTCACATACACTATATATTATTGTTCAATAAGTAATATTTTACTAGTGATACATTCTATATAATTTACTGTTGGTGTAAAAAAGCTACCAATATATACTATGGTAACTTTTGTTAATTATCTTTTAATATATCTAATGCTAGGCCCATTTCCTATTACTTTTATTCTATTTTTATTAACCATTTCATTTAATATACTAGCAGTTGTAGTTTTCCATTTACCAATAATTTCTTGTGCTTCACTTCTTGTTATAGTCCCAAATTCATTAATATGTTCCATAATTAATTCATTATCAGAAACTTTTGAATTATTAACTTCATTTATTCTAGGAAGTTTAACTACAAAAGACGCAGGCAATACATTAATATTCATAGAAAGATTTCTACTTACATAATAAGAATTAACTCTCTTAAGACCACTGCCTATTGCCTCTACTCTCTTTAATCTCATAAATATAGATTGTAAATATGGATTCCTTGAAGTCGATAAACCTGCTAAAGCATCTTCTATTGTTATATTTCCATATAAAGAACCATAATTTATAAACTCAATTCCTTCATTTTTATATATATTTACAATATTCGAAGTCATAGTTGAATAATCTCTATGTATTATAGAATTTAATGTAATCTCTCTAAGTATAAATTCAGGATACTCTTCAATATCTTCCCTAACACTATTTTTTAATTAATCCATATGTAGCAGAATTTAACTTAAAATAATCTAAAACTTTATCATATATTTCTAATAAAGAGCCACTAAATTCTTTTCTATCTAAAAAATTAGTTTTTTCTTCTGATATATAATCTTTAAATTCATCTGGAAATTTATCAAGTTTAATATCAATCCTAGATACTCTTTGAACAGCATCATGCATCTTAATAGCAGTTTGAGCATGATATTTAATTTTGACTTTACTACACTTAAGATATAATTCACACCCATTACAAACATGATGATTTTTCTTAAGTAATTCACAGTCAATATTAACCTTATAGTTGGGACAAATCTTGACTGTATGAGTACAATATTTACATTGGGAACACCTTATTTTGTCTACTATTCTTTCACATAAATATTTCTCGTGACAATTATCTTTGTTAAGACAGTTCGAGCATTTTCTATGACTACCAAAGTAAGAAGAATACTTTTTTACTTCCTTACGTATAGTACTTTCATCTTTATCTAGTAGTCTACCAATTTCACTATAACCCTTTCCTTCATTTAAATAAAATTCAATATTACCTAGTTCCAAATTAGATAAATTTTTGTTAGAATAATTACGACCCATATACACATACCTCCTTTAGTCTAAATTTTCTGAACAAAAATATTGTACTATATAAGGTGTGTAATGGGTACATTTTAATTTCGGATATCCAAATTTAAATTTTATGTCATTTCGGATATCATAATTTTAATTGGCATTATTTTAAAATTTCTTGAAAATATATAGATTATTTGGTACAATGTATTTGCATGGAAGAAATTCCATATAATATTAAAGGGAGCGTTTAGCATTGCTGAATGCCTACCGTTGTTTGATAGACATTACCTTTCAGTGATGTCGATTTTTTTTAAATATCATTACTACTTCACAGGTAATAATGAGTACTAAAATAACACAAACGTAGTGGAGCAACACTAAGATGAAAGTCTTTATGTTCATGTTAAACCTACACCTCCATTTGTTTATATTTTCATCATGTAGTTTAAGACTGAAGTGTGGGTAGACATCCAGGTACTAAATCGTTCCCTTAATAAGAACATAGCATATTATAATTAGTTTGTCTATATATCTTTGTAGCAATATATGATACAAGGAAATTCAATTTTGCAGGTACAATTTTAAAAATTATTTAGTTAAATGTAGTAAAACTTTATCCAAATCATGTTATAAAAATTAATATCGTATGTTCAATTATTAATTTTGTTCATTAAAGATTTTTTATTTTAGACTACAAAAGTTTATATTATTGCCACGCTGATTTATAAATTTTCACTCTTTTCATTTTACTATCTTCAGTGTTTTTTATTATTTCCATTATTAAAGGAAGTCTAGCCTCTAAATTTGTTAAAGCCTTAGTTTTATCTTTTCTTTTAAAGTATCCTAATAATACAATTCCTATTTCTTCTGTAGTTAGATTACTTAATATTGAATTCTTATCTAAAAATATATCTAAATAGTTTAATGACATATTTTCAGATAAATATTCTTCTATATTAAATTCATTTTCTTTTTCAGTGTTAAATAATAAACTTGTAAATGAATGATAATAAAACTCTGTTTGTGGTATTTCATTTAATAAATTATAATCTATCTCAATTAGCCTTTTTAATTTTTCTATTTCGTTTGCTTTTATTAATGAAAATACAATTTCTATATTTTTTATGATAGTCAAAAATAATCCAACATAATTTACTTCTACTTCTCTATCACAATAATATTCATATATTACATTTTCAAGATAGTCAAAGCATTTCTTTCTTAATATTTCATCACTTATTTGAAATTTTTTAGGTATATATTCGTAGCCTTTGTTTGTAAAAAATAAATAATGTAAGAAAGGAGTAACAAAACGCACGACGTTTTCTAAAGGTGTTATTATCACTTCTAAATCATAAGAACTTATATTTTTTAAGCCGTCGGCTATTTCACTTATGTACTCACATCTTAGCGCATCGCCTATAATTTTTGAACTACCATCAAATTGTCCATTTTCACTTATTATTTCATCTAGTGATACAATATCTATCTTTGATTGAAAGTTTTTTTCTACTTCTTCATATACTTTTCCCATAGTTTTAAATAGGCTTTCCGTTTCAACTGTTAACTGTTTTTCTAAGAATTGATATATAACTTCATAATCACTTGATAAAAGTAATTTACTATGTAAATAATAAAACATAATGTATCTATATCTTTCAGCAATTTCTTTTTGTATTTGTTCATTATTAAGACCTTCTAAAAAAGTTTCAGTTAAGTTTTCATCTACTTTTTCTTTTTTTAAAAATAGTAGCATATTTTTTATAATTTCAAAATACGTCATAAAAATTCCTCCGAGATATTATTATAAACTATATCTTTATTTTAGTATAGAAAAAAATTCTTACAATTTTCGTAGTAAGAATCTTTTCTTTTATTCTTCGTCCTCATTATCAAGAGAAAATAAATTTTTAATGTCTTCTTCGCTTAATTTAGATATGATATTTTGGTCTCTTCCTTCTCCTTCAATAAGTGCGTCACTTAATATTTTTTTCTTATTTTGTAGTTCTAGTATTCTTTCTTCAATTGTACCTTTACAAATTAGTTTTACTACTTCTACAGACTTAGTTTGCCCTATTCTATGAGCACGGTCAGTAGCTTGATTTTCTACTTGTGGGTTCCACCATAAGTCTAAATGTATTACTATATCAGCACTTGTTAAGTTAAGTCCTGTACCACCCGACTTTAAAGTAATTAAGAAAACATTGGTATCATTTTTATTAAAATTATTTACAAGTTCCATTCTCTTTTTAGAAGATACACTTCCATCTATTACATATGTACTTATATTGTGATTTGTAAATTCTTTATTAACTAAATCTAATGCTGTTTTAAAACTAGTAAACAGTAATATTTTATGTCCGTTTTCAATCATTTGTTTTGTGATATTTATTAATTCTTCTATTTTTGCACTTTTGCCTTTATAGTTTTCATATATTATGTTTGGACTTATGCAAAGTTGCCTTAATTTAGTAAGGAGTTGTAAGATTTTGAAACTTCCTTTTTTGAAACCTTCATTCTCTATAATTTCATCTAATTCTTTTCTTGTTTTATTTGACTCTGCAATATAAAGTTTCTTTTGTTCTGGGTCTAAATTTACATATATGTTGTTTTCGATTTTATCAGGCAAATCTTTTACTACGTCTTTTTTCTTTCTTCTTAAAATAAAAGGTTTTATTTGACTGTTTAAGTTACTAAGTGATGATAAACTTTTTTCATCAACTTCGTGAATATTATATTTTCTTCCAAATGATTCCTTGTTTGCTAAATATCCTGGCATGATAAAATCAAATATACTCCATAATTCTATAACTGAATTTTCAAGAGGTGTTCCAGTTAAGGCTATTTTTGTATTTGCTTTTAAGCTTTTTACTACTTTAGTCATTTCAGCATTTGGGTTCTTTATATTTTGTGCTTCATCTATTGCTATAAGTTCAAAATTCATTTTTTCATATATTTTTTTATCTTGTCTAACTAATCCATATGTTGTAATTAGAATATTTGACTCATTATTTTCTAGTTCAAGTTTTCTCAAGTTTTTATTTTCTGCAAATACTTTGTAGTTAAGTTCTGGACCAAACTTGTCAAATTCATTTTGCCAGTTATATATTAGTGAGGTAGGTGCTACGATTAGAATTCGTGCGTTTTTATTTTCTTTTAGTATTTCTTTTATAAAATAGATTAACTGAATTGATTTTCCAAGTCCCATTTCATCTGCAAGTATTCCACCAAAACCGCATTTATATATATTATATAACCATTTAACACCTGTTACTTGATAATCTCTTAGTATTTCTTTGTCTTTTTTAGTTAATCCGACTTTAGCATCTTTGTAGGAGGTAAAGTTATTTATTAACTCATCAAATAAGTTATTTGTTTTAATTATGTGATATTTTTCTTTTTTTATGCTATCTAAATATATTGCACGGTATTTAGGGATTATGCCTGTACCTTCTTTTATGTCTTTTTTAGATAATTCCATGTCAGTTATTAAATCATCTAATTCTTTTAAATCTTCACTTTCATTAAGATTAATTATATTACCATTTTTTAGTTTGTAATATTTCTTTTTAGAGTTTAGTGAATCTAAAATATTTGAAATTTCATCGTTTCTAATATCACCTAAATCAAACTCATATTTTAAGATATTATCTGTTCCAATAGAAAATGTAGAACGGACACTGTTGTCTTTTAGAATGCGTGTTTCTTTTATTTTGTTTGAGGTGAAAACTTCATAAATTGTTGCTAACTCTGTTATGTTTGTTTCTAGAAATTCTCCGATTATGTCCATGTCTTCTATGTAAATTTGATTATTATTTATTGTAAAACCATATTGTAATAAAGTAGATACTACCTCTTCTTCCGTTTCTGTGTCTCTTAATATATTTGGCGTTTTTTCAAAATAGTCTATTGTTACATTATTGTATATTAGTTTTATAGTACATAATATTAAATCATTTTTTAAATCTATATATAGTTGTACATCTGGTTTTTTACCTATTGTTATTTTATTTTCTAAAGATGGAGACACTTCCACATTGTTTTTTACTATAGGAAGAAGTCCTTGTGTGAATGATTCTAAATCTTCTTCTTTGAATGTTAGTTCATTTATTTTAGATTTTGCCATTAGGTTTAATATATTACTTTGTTTTTTAGGCATTATGTATAGAGTGTCATCTAAAACTACATATTTATATTCTTTATCTAAAACTAAGGCACCATTATCTATTATTTCGAGTTTATATAATTCACCATCTTTGTTTAATTTCATTTTTATGGGATTCTCTTCTTTGATGTTTCTTATTAAGGTATTACCTATATAGAAATCTTTTCCTTTTAAGTTATTAATTAAACTTATTGATTGGTCTAATGTTAAAGTAAAGTTATTCATGTTGTAGTATGGATTATTTTGTTTTACAGTCATTAAATAGTTTATAAAGTTTTCGTCTGTTTTTGAAAAGAAATGGATGGCTGGATTATATGTAAAGTTTTTACCAAAATATAATTCATCATTTTCTTCTTTATATATATCTAAAAATGCATTTAACTTATTGTTTAAATTATATAGTTTGTCTTCACCTATTTTCATTTTAGGAGTTACTGCTGAATAGTATGAATTACTAAACTCTAGTGTTATTTCTAAATTTAATTGTTTTTTAAGTTTTATTTCTTTTGACTTATTTTCATCATAAAATTCTTTTAATATATTTCTAGATACTTTTAGTCCTTTTTCTTCAGGTGTATTATAGAAAACTAAATCGTTAAAGTTTTGCATACAAGCGGCTATGTGTTTACAAGTACCAGATGCATCATAGGCCATACAGTCACATGTACCACCTGTTATTTTTCCGTTTCTTTCTATTACGTAAACCTCATAACTATCATAATATGACTGAGATTTCACTTTGAATTCATAGTATTTCATTGTACCGATATTAGTTACATCTACATATTCAATTGAATCAATATCATAACTTTTTCCACGAATATATGCTAAGTCGCCTACTAATTTTCTTATTTCGTTTTCGTTTAAATTCATTTTTTACTTCCTTACTACTATATTTTTTTGGTTCTTTAACTATTATACTATGTTTTTATAATAATTAATATACATATGTTTTTGAATTATTCCGTGATATAATAATTAGCCAAAAGGAGTATTTTATGAGAATAGAAAAATATGGAATTTATTTAACTAAAAATGAGTTTGATGAATTAGAAGATTTTGAACCTGTAAGTGATGTTGAGCCTCAGGAAAGTATTTTAAAAATAATATTTGTTGATGGGAAAAAGAAATTACTTAAGTTTCATAGAACTTCAAGAAAAGATTACATAGTCAGTAAGAATTTCCATACTATTATGTCTTATAAAGATGTACTACTTACTGCTATTCCTAATTTAGTTCTTCCAGAAATTTATGCACATGTTGAAGGCTTAGAAAATGTGGCATACATTATGCCTCTTATGAGTGAGTGCTTTTGCTTACAGGACTTACTTAGATATTCTCAATTTCCAAATGAAAAAAAGTTAAAACTACTCAAAATGGTTGATGATATTTTAGCTAAATATGATGATATTAAAGATTTTCCATATAATATGTATGGGGGAGATGTGCATGAAGGAAATTTTTTAGTAGATGTAATAAATGGTAAGATATTCTTATGGGTTGTTGATACAATAAGTTGTTATATTGATGGAAATGGTGCTTTAGATTCTAAATATTTAGAATTGAATAATGAAATTGAAAGAATGTGTGACGAAAAAATTAAATATAGAAAAAATGGTTTAGTTATTCCAGATAAAAATACTGATATTTTTTGTTATGTGTTTATGATTTTGAATAGTTTAGCTCAGATGGAGATGAGTGTTCAATCAAAGAGTACTATTCTTAATTATGCCGACTATCTTTCTTCAATTGGATTTGATAAAATGCTACTTGACTCTGTAGAGAGGATATTTGATAGTGAAGATAATATTAATCCTAAGGATTTTTTAATGAATATAAGTGAAGAACAATTTGATAATGCTCATTATTTAGTATACAAAAAGAAAACTGGTGTTAATTTAAGTAGACCAGTTGTAACAATTAATTAAGCGCTTTTTATGATGATGAGTGTTTTAATTCTTTTTCTTTTCTATTCAAGTGATACAAATAATAATCTTTTATCTGTAAGCAAAGTTCATCATTTTCAGTTAATTGTTTCTTGAAAAAATTTATAATATTATTACAGGCTTTTTTAAATTCATGCATCTTTATATTATTTGCTTCTTTTTTTGTTATACTATTATCGTTTCTATAATAATTGTATCCAATATATGGTATATTTATGATTTTTTTGGAAAAATATATTATTTTTGGTACATTTGCAATATCCTCATAACACTTTAAATCTATAAAATACTTTATAGTTTTTGTATATACATCTTTTTTTATTGCATACATATTAAACATGCTATACCTTAAGTTATATTTATTCCAATCTTTTAGTGCATCAACTCCAGTAGCATATATCTTAAATTTTTTTATCATATAACGATTCTTATCTTTTTTAGAGTTTATTTCATTTATGTTATATTTAATTATGTCTGGATTGTATAAATTTATAGTTTTTTCTAGTATATTTAGTAAATCTAATTCTATACTATCATCAGCATCTACGAATATAATATATTTACCTTTTATTTTTTTTGATATATTTTTTCTAATATAAGATATTCCTTTATGAGGTATATTTATTATTTTTATATTATTGTATTTTTTAGAATAATCTTCTATTATTTTTAAACTATTGTCTTTGGAACCATCATTTACTATTATTAGCTCATAGTTATCAAATTTATTATTTAAAATACTATTTAAGCATTTCTTTAATGTTTTTTCTTTATTATATACTGTCAATATAAT
Organism: uncultured Muribaculaceae bacterium; assembly: GCA_964457135.1. Classification (GTDB taxonomy): domain Bacteria; phylum Bacillota_I; class Bacilli_A; order RF39; family UBA660; genus MGBC139354. The sequence continues at coordinate 6,768 of CAYWED010000003.1, read as the reverse complement.
ACTAAATAGTTTCATTCTTACTCATCCTTTTCTTGTTTATAGTATATCAAAGTTTTTAGAAAAGAAAAAGAAAGAGATTTTACATTCTTTAGTTTAATCTCTTAACTTTTATTCCTAAAACGCCATATTTCTTTTGTTCTTCTTCATCATAATATTTTTCCATATCTTCTGGCTCTGCAGTTTCGTCTTCTTCATATCCCATTTCCACTTTATCAAAGTGCTTATATAATTCTTTGAAATTTGGATATTTAAATAAGTCTATTATAACAACTAATATTTTTTCTAAAGTTTCTCTATTTGTAAATTCTATAAAGTCATTTACTTTTAATAATTGTCTTTTTTCATCATTTAATCTTAATTCAATTGTTTTGCTTCCATTTTTCATTTTATTAAATGGTTTGTCATTTAAATTCATGTAGTGTTTCATTTGGACCTTCCTTTCTTTTACACTATTAAATTTATATTATACTTTAACGTTGTCACTATTATATAAAATACATTTTTCTTCTAGTAATTTGAAATTACAACATCTCGATAATATTTTTTCTGGCAAGTTGTTATTTATAAAATCAAAATATAATGCTTTGGCTCTTGTTACAACTAAGTCATAGTTTCTATTTAACCAAAATATTTGTAATTTTAGTAAATAGTAATATTTTTTTCATTTCTTCTAAAGGTTTTTCATTTAAGTCAATTTCTTTAATATTTTCTTTTTGAACTGGAAGCATATTGTTATAGTTAATTGCTCCTAATCTTCCACTGTCTAGCCTTAAAAAATCTATTTTATCTGTCATATTTGTGTGTTTAGGCTTAGGACTACTTAATGGTGCAAAATAATCACAATTATTTACTGTAAATAAAATACCCACAAATGGTCTCAACTTTTTACTGTTCATATTATAAGGAACTTTGCTATCAAACTTTCTTAAATAATCACAGTAATTCTCATCTATTCTTACTAATTTAAAATATTTTTTCATTCAAGCCTCCTTTCTTTTTTCTTGTATTTTATTTCAAAAATTAAATTATAAAACTAGAGACAAGCTCTAGTGCTTTTTTGAATTCCTGTCACAGCCGGAATCGCTCGACTTTTTTTAACATAATTCCTTATGTGATTTAATCATAACATAGTAACAGTATAATTGTCAACACATATTTACTAAAAATTACTTAGGAAAATATAACAAGGGTTTTAACACCCTTGTTATATCTTAAATTCATCAAAGAAATCACTCATAGTTAAGGTTTCATAAACACTCTCTTTTGTCTCTTCAGTTTTTTTAGGTTCTTCTTTCTTTTCTAGTGTTGTTTTTTCTTTAGTGGTCTGTTTTATTTGTTCATTTTCTTTTGTGTCATTACTATCATTTAAGTCTTCAGGATTTTTTGCATTTGTTTCTTCATCTATTACTTTAAGTCTTGCTTCTTTAAAGAAACCTTCTACCTCTCCTTTTTCTATTAAACTTCCTACACTTGATTTTTCCATTATATTAATGTCGCTTGATTTTATTATTCTTGTGTCAGGAGTATTTATTCCGTAGTTTGTTTTAGAACTTCCTGGGAAAGACTCTGTTATAGCATAGACTTTGGATTTAGGACTTTTTAATATGTTTTCTCCTTTTAGACTACGACGACTAAATTCTATTTCTTCTAGTTTTATTCTTTTTGCTGTGTTTTTATCAGTAAATATTGTGATATATTCATGAGTACTGTTAGTTATAAATCCGTTAGCTACCTCATCATTGATTAATTTAATTCCTTTTACTCCACTTGTTTTAAGTCCTACTACTGGAATTTCTTCTTTGTCAAATTTTAAAGCAAAGCCATTTTTAGTAATTATATATACATCTCCATCGTTTATACTTGAAGAAACTAACTCATCATCATCTTTTAATTTGAATATTACCATTGGTTTACTATATCTTGTTACTGGCAAATTACTTAATTTTGTTCTTTTTACCATACCATTTTTACTAAATAGTGTTATGGTTCTCTCGTCAAATGATTTTATTCCAAATGAACTTATTATTTGTTCTCCTTCACTTAATGTGATATAAGAGCTTACATGACGACCAATTTCTTTGTATTTAACTTCGCTTAAGTCTCTAACTGGTAAATAGCAGTAATTACCTAAGTTTGTAATAAGTATTATTGTGTCTATATTGTTTATTTTATAAAGACCTATTGTGTAATCTCCTGTTTTTTGTCCGAATTCACTATCTTTGCTTTGGTTATAACTTTTAATACTTATTTTCTTTATGTAACCACTACGGGAAACACTTACTATAAAGTCTTCTTTTGGTATCATACTTAGTTCATCTATTTTTATTTCAGTGATTTCATCTTTTATTATTGTTCTTCTTGGAGTTGCAAATTCTTTTTTGATATTCTTTAATTCGTCTTTCATTACACCTTTTAATACTTCTTCATCACTTATAACTTTCCTTAGGTATTCTATTTTTTTAGTAAGGTCAGCAAATTCATTTTCTAGGTCAGTTACGTCAGTGTTAGTAAGTTTATATAATTGCATTAAAACTATTGCTGTTGCTTGTTCAGGAGTAAACGCGAATTCTTTAACTAGGTTTTCTATTGCGTCTTGTTTGTTTTTTGATGCTCTTATTGTTTTAATTACTTCGTCTAGTATGTCTAGAGCTTTTATGAAGCCTTCTACTATGTGAATTCTTGCAAGTGCGTGGGTTAAGTCAAAGTTACTTCTATTTAGTACTACTTCTTTTTTGTGGGCAATAAATGCATCTAGTATTTCAAGTATGCCTAAGGTTTTAGGGCGTTTATTTACTATTGCTACTACGTTAAAGTTATAGTTTATTTGTAGTTCTGTGTTTTTAAGTAAATAGTTTATTATAAGTTGTGCGTCAGCATCTTTTTTTAGTTCTATGACTAGACGAGCCATGTTAAGACGGTCTGATTCGTCTATTACATCAAGTATTCCATCTATTTTTTTATCACTTTTAATGTCCTCTATTTTTTTCTTAAGGCTTTCTTTTAAAACTTCATAAGGTATTTCTTTTATTAATATTTGCTTTTTACCTTTGTCTTCAATGATTTCATAATTTGCTTTTAGTACTACTTTTCCTTTACCTGTAGTGTAGGCGTTTATTAAACCTTCTTTGCCTTCTACTACTCCACCTGTAGGAAAGTCTGGTCCTTTTACTATTTCTAAAATTGTATCTAGTCTACAGTTTGGTGAGTCTATTCTTTTTATTGTTGCATCTATTATTTCGCCTAGATTGTGTGGTGGTATATTTGTAGCGTACCCGGCTGATATACCAGTTGAGCCATTTACTAGTAGTGCTGGAAAATGTGCTGGAAGGACAGTAGGCTCTAAGTCTTCGTCACTATAGTTTAACGCCATCATAACAGTATCTTTATTTATGTCTTCTAGCATTACATTAGAAAGACGTGAAAGTCTAGCCTCAGTGTAACGACTTGCTGCTGGACCATCTCCATCAATTGAACCGTTGTTTCCATGAATTTCAACTAAGGGCTCCCTCATTTTCCAAGGTTGTGAAAGTCTTACTAAAGCATCATATATTGCTGAGTCTCCATGTGGGTGATATTTTCCCATGATGTCTCCAACTGCTTTTGCACTTTTTCTAAAAGGTTTATCGTATGTATTATGGCTTTCGTACATTGAAAATAGTATTCTTCTTTGAACTGGTTTAAGACCATCTCTCACGTCTGGTAAAGCACGGTCTTGAATTATGCTTTTTGAATACCTAGCAAACCTGTCCCCCATTATTTCTTCTAGGGTGTAGTCATATATTTTTTCTACAATACTTGTTTCTTCTTTCTTCTTCATCACTACCTCCTATTTGTCTTTTAATAATTTCTTGTCATTCCAAATTTCACTTGTAAATTGTGTAAGTGCCATTATAAATGCTTCCCTAGTTAAATCAATTCGATTAATTACATTATTAGTTAAAAAACTTATTCCGCCTTTATTACTTCTTAAATCGTGTTGTTTAAAGATGTTATCCATAACTTTTCCTAAATCTGTTTTGATTATTTCACTTACATATTTATCAGGTACTGGAAATGCAGAACTTGTACCCCAACTCTCATATCCATTTTTATCTTTAATAACTGCAACATTTATAATAACCCAACGGCCAAGTAAATTGGTAATTCCTGATTCTATACCTAGAAAAAATTCTGTGTCTATATTATTTTCTTTAGCATACTTTATTAAATTATCTACGCGATTTCTTGCCCCTTCATAAATTTCATTGTTTACAGGTTCTTCACTTACATTAGACGCTACTGGGAGTCCCTCTATATCAATGTTATCATAATATTTTAGAAAGGCTTCTTTAGCACCTTGTATTTTTCCTGGATTTTTTGTTCCAATTAAAACTTTCATTACTACCTCCTAAAGTCATCCTCAAGTGTAAAGTCAACGTTTTCTTCAATCCATTCTTTTCTTGGGTCTACTTTGTCTCCCATTAATACACTTACACGTTTTTCTGCTAACATTGCATCTTCTATTGTAACTTTTATTAAACTTCTTTTTGCAGGGTCCATGGTTGTTTCATATAATTCTTCAGCGTCCATTTCACCTAGACCTTTAAATCTATTTACTTTATAGTTTCCTTTAATTGTTTTTTTCTTTTCAGCAAGTTCTTCATCAGTTTGTATGTATTCTTTTACTTTTGCATATTCAATTGAATATAATGGTGGATTTGCCACAAATATTTTTCCTGCTTCTATAAGTGGACGCATAAATCTATAGAAGAATGTAAGTAAAAGTATTTGAATGTGTGCTCCATCGTCATCGGCATCGGTCATTATTATTATTTTTCCGTAATTTGATTCGTCAGGATTACAAGAAGAGCCAATGCCTGCACCTATTGTTTGTATTATTAGATTTAATTCCTCATTTCCGTTTATATCATTTGAACTTGCTTTTTCACAGTTTAAGACTTTACCACGAAGAGGTAATATTGCTTGTGTCTCTCTATTTCTTCCTGTTTTAGCACTTCCTCCAGCAGAGTCTCCTTCTACTAAGAATAATTCATTTTTTTCGGGATTTTTTCCTGCTGCTTTTGTAAGTTTTCCATTTAAGATTTTATCTTTTCCTGTTTTTGTTTTTCCATTTCTTGCTTCTTCACGTGCTTTTCTTGCTGCTTCTCTTGCAACTTTACTTTTAAGGGCTTTTTCTAAAATCATACTGGCTACTGTTTTATTTTCTTCTAGGAAGTATGATAATTTTTCATAAACGATACTTTCTACTACACTTCTTGCTTGGGGTGTACCTAGTTTTCCTTTTGTTTGTCCTTCAAATTGTAGTAGTGCTTCTGGAATATTAACACTTATTACTGCTGTTAAGCCTTCTCTTGTATCACTTCCTTCTAGAACAGTGTTTTTACCTTTTAAGAGATTGTTATTCTTTACGTATTCATTAAATACTTTAGTTATGGCTGTTTTAAATCCTGCTTCATGAGTTCCACCGTCTATTGTTTTTACGTTATTTACAAATGATATTATTGATTCGTTGTATGAATCAGTGTAACACATAGCGATTTTCACTTCTATTCCATTTTTTTCACCATTAATGTCTACTACTTTATGAAGTGGTGTTTTATTTTCATTTATGTATTCTACAAATGATACTAGTCCATTTTCGTAATGAAAAGTATTTGATTTTTCTGTGAGTTCATCTATTACATCTATTGTTAAATTACTTATTAGAAATGCACTTTCTTGGAGTCTTTCTTCTACTGTGCTATAACTAAATTTTACTGTTTCAAAGATAGTATCATCAGGCCAAAATTCAACTGTGGTTCCAGTAGATTTAGTTGTTCCTATTTTATGAAGAGGCTCATCTACTTTTCCACCATCTTTAAAAGTTATTTCATATATTCCACCATCTTTAGAGATTGTAACTTTCATTTTTTTAGATAGAGCATTTACTACACTAGCACCTACACCGTGAAGACCTCCACTTACTTTGTAGCCACCTTCCTCAAACTTTCCACCAGCGTGTAAAACTGTATATATTACTTCTGGAGTAGATATACCACTTTCATGCATTCCAACTGGTACTCCACGTCCGTGGTCTTCAACTCTTACACTGCCATTACCCGTTAGTGTTACTTTTATGTGGTTGCCATATCCATTAATTGCTTCGTCAACTGCATTGTCTACAATTTCCCATACTAAATGATGAAGACCTCTTTTGTCAGTTGAACCTATGTACATACCAGGTCTTTTTCTAACTGCTTCAAGTCCTTCTAGGATTTTAATCGATTTCTCATCATATGCCATAAATTATCACTCCTACTTTAATCATTATACTATAGCATTTACCAAACTGTAAAGTGTATGTATATCTTTTACCCTTTTACATTCTTAATTTATATTATCATATTTAATTTTTTTTTGCAAAACAAACTCCCTTATTCAAATTAAAAAGATGGGTACTATTCCATCCAATTTCGATTAGTTCATTAATTTTCTCATAGTTAATTTCGTTTTTAACTCAAATACTTATAGATATCTTTCTTCACTTACTAATTCAATGTTATCTTCTATTAATGTTTGATACATATTACTTATTTTAATTTTATATTGATTCTCTTATCATTTTTATTTCTTCTGTTGATAGTTTTGTTATGTCTCTTATAAGTTCATTAGTCATATCTTTTAGAATCATTTCCTTGGCTATTTCTATTTTTTCTTCTTTTCGACCTTCTTTGCGTCCTTCTTCTCGCCCCTTTTCCTCTGCTGCTTTTACATCTCTATTTCTCCTAC
>CAYWED010000002.1:0-40787 GCA_964457135.1 uncultured Muribaculaceae bacterium | reverse complement strand
TTATATCCTCTCATTTTCGCTTCTTTTGTTTCTGTGAATACATCTCTTATAAGGTCAAATAGTCCTACATATGTTGCTGGATTACTTCTTGGAGTTCTTCCTATTGGGTCTTGACTTATATAAACTACTTTATCTATATCACTTATTCCTTTTATTGATTTAAATTTTCCTGGCTTGTCTTTAGATTTGTATATTGAAGAAGACAACTTTTTATATAGAATTTCGTTTACTAAACTACTTTTTCCACTTCCACTTACTCCAGTTACACAAGTGAATGTTCCTCTAGGAAATTTTACATTTATATTCTTTAAATTATTTTCACAAGCACCTTTTATTTCTATAAACTTGCCATTACCTTTTCTTCTTTTTTTAGGGACTTCTATTTTTAGTTTTCCACTTAAATATTTTCCAGTTAGGCTACTTTCATTTTTCATTATTTCTTCTGGTGTACCTTTTGCAACTACATATCCACCTTTTTCTCCAGCCACTGGACCTATATCTATAATGTAGTCGCTTGCTAACATTGTGTCTGTATCGTGTTCTACTACAATTAAAGTGTTTCCTAGGTCTCTCATTTCTTTTAGTGAAGCTATAAGTTTATCGTTATCTCTTTGGTGTAGTCCTATACTTGGTTCATCAAGGACGTATAATATTCCACTTAGTTTGCTACCTATTTGAGTTGCAAGTCTTATTCTTTGACTTTCTCCACCAGAAAGTGTACTTGCACTTCTACTTAATGTTAAATAGTCTAATCCAACATTGTGTAAGAAATTTAGTCTTTCTTTTATTTCTTTTAATATTAGGAAAGATATTTCTTTTTCTTCATTAGTTAATTTTAAGTTATCAAAGAAAGGGATTAATTCTCTTATACTCATCTCAGTTACATCATTTATGTTCTTTTTGTTTATAAATACATTTAGTATAGGTTCAGATAGTCTTGCTCCTTTACACGTATCACATGGTAGTTCAGTCATGTATGTTTCTATCCATTCACGTATTCCAGGACTTGTCGTTTCCATGTATCTTCTTTCTAAGTTAGTTATTATTCCTTCAAAATAGTCATAACTTTTTAATACGCTTCCTGTTCTTGTTTCTACTTTAAAGTCTATTTTATCTTTTGAACCATAAAATATAGTTTCATATTCAAATTTAGTGTAATCTTTTATTGGTTTGTATAAATCTATTCCATAGTATTCTGCAACATATTTTAATTTTTTATATGCTATGTTTATTGTTTCTCCACTTTGAAATGATACTACTGCACCTTCCATTATGCTTTTTGTTTTGTCAGGAATTAGTAAATCTTCATCTATGCTCATTTTAACTCCTAGACCTTTACAATCTGGACATGCACCGTAAGGACTATTAAATGAGAACATACGAGGTTCAAGTTCACTTATAGAGTAATCACAGTCTGGACACGCATAGTTTTCACTCATAAGTATTTCTTTGTCGCCTATTATGTTTATAAGTACCCTACCACTTGCATTTTTACATGATAATTCTATTGCTTCAAATAATCTACTTCTAGCATTTTCTTTTATAACTATTCTATCTACTACTACTTCAATTGTGTTTTTTATGTTTTTTTCTAGTGTTATTTCTTCACTTAAATTTCTAGTTTCTCCATCTATTCTAACACGAGAAAATCCATCTTTTCTTAAATCTTCTAGTAAATCTTTATGTGTTCCTTTTTCTCCTCTAACAATTGGAGATAATACCTCTATTTTTGTCCCCTCAGGATACTCCATTATTTTGTTAACCATTTCTTCTATAGATTGGCTTTTAATTGGACGCTTATGTTTAGGACAATAAGGTACACCAATACGTGCGAATAATAGTCTTAAATAGTCATATATTTCAGTTACAGTTCCAACTGTACTTCTTGGGTTTTTATTCGTTGTTTTTTGGTCAATTGATATACTTGGACTTAATCCTTCTATTGAGTCTACCTCTGGTTTTTCAGTTCCTCCTAAAAATTGACGGGCATATGCACTTAGACTTTCAACGTATCTTCTTTGACCTTCTGCATATATTGTGTCAAAAGCAAGACTACTTTTTCCACTTCCACTTACGCCAGTCATTACGACAAGTTTATTTTTTGGTATTTCAATATCTATATTTTTTAGGTTGTTTTCTCTGGCACCTTTTACTATAATTTGATTCATTTATATAACACTTCCTACTATTTAATATTCACTTTAAATAACTCATTTATTCATGAGTGCAACAATATGATATCAAACAAGAGTACGACAGTCAATAACTAATTTTAAGGTAAAGAAAAAATGCTTTTAGGCATTTATCTTACTTTCATTTCTAATAACTTTTCTTGTATAGGTTCAGGTATTTCTTCATCTTCTTCTTTTTCTCTATTTAATTTTGCATAGGCATATGCTAATTCATAGAATCGAGAATCTAAAGTAGGTTCTAGTATTTCGCCTATATCATTAATATCTTCGTAAGCCTCATTAATAGAGTGAGTTTTAGATAATATTCTATAATAATTCCCTGAATTAATTAAGAAAGTTTTTAATTTTGATAACTCTCTTTGTGTATCGTGAGTTTCAATTAAATCTTTTTGTACTTTAGCCCTTGTCATTAGAGTATCTATAGTAAATACATTTTTATATCCATTTTGTTTTGTAACATAATTTATAAAGTCTAATAGCACTATTTCACCTAAGTATGGCTCGAATGGGTTTGTTATTTCACTCATATGTTTATTATCTAAAATACTAGTAACAAAATCATTATTATATAGATAAATTCCTCCATAATTTAATAGTATTGAAATTAGTGTATTTGAATCAACTAACTTTCCTTTGTATGTTTCATCATGTAGACTTTTTGTGTATAATGCAAAATCACACCATCCTACCATTCCTAAATAATTTATAAAATTCACGATGACTGCTTCTGTTATTTTTCTGTCAATATTTTTTATTTTTTCTCTATTTTCTTTTATATACTTTTTAGCATATTCACTTAGGCAAAAACAAATTTCACTTGGTTTATATGGATATCTTCCACTTTCTGGTATAATTTCATAATAGTCACTTCCCATTATATTTCTTCCTTTCGTTTTATTAATGTTCTTTATATTAACATTACTTTAAGTATTTATCAATATTTATTTAATCTATTGAAAATGTATGAGTTATTACTCCATCTTCATCAAGAGTTGAATAGACACATAAATTTCCCGGAATTCTTTTATTTGTTACAGGATTAATTAAATCCATATCAATAAGTCCTTCATTTTGAAGTATGTATAATCTTGTGCATCTATTTTCAATTCCACCATTTAATAAAGCATCATTATAAACGTCATTATCACTAAAGTAAACATCAGTGGCACGCTCGATGTCTTTTATAAGTTCTTTTAGTCTTTTTTCTCTTGATTGTTTTGATATTTCATCTATCCCAAAAATTGTACTACCTGTTACAACTACAAGTAATACTATTACAACTAATATTTCAGTTAATGTAAACCCTTTTTTATTTTTCATATAACACCTAGAATAAGAATAACATAAATTATGGGATTTATCAATTTTTTGAAGCAAGCATTTTGAAATTATTTTCTATAAGTGATAAAATTATTTACATAAAAGGTAAGGTGTCTTATGAATAAAAAGAAATTGATTATATTTAGTGTTATAGGAATCGTTTTGGTTTTAGGTTGTTCTTTTCTTTATTATTTTTTAAATAAAGATGTTAAAGTAGAACTTATTGATAATTTAGATGTTGATATATTTGGAGAAGTTAGCAATGTTTCTTTTGTGAAAAGTATTAGTAAAGGAAAAGTAATAACTGAAAATGAAAATATTGATACTAGTACTTTAGGAGAGAAAAAGATAACTTTAAAGTTAAAGAATAAATTTGGACAAGTGAGTGATTATAATTTTGTAGTAAAAATTGTTGATACTGAAAGCCCTAGTATTGAATGTGAGAAAACAATAGAGACTACTGCAAATGAGGATGCTAACTTACTTAAAGATGTTAAGGTTAGTGATAATTCTAAAGAGAAAATAAAGCCTAGTGTTGAAGGTAGTTATGATTTAAGTACTCCAGGAGAATATAAAATTTATTATGTGGCAAAAGACTCTAGTGGAAATGAAACAAGAGAAGAAGTGATTTTAACTGTTAAGAAAAGACCTACTACATCTAGTGGATATGTTATGAGTGATAGAACTTTTACTACTTCTAAAGGTTTTAATGGAGTTATAAAGAATGGTACTCTTTATATTGACGGAGTGTTAGTTGCAAATAAAACATATTCTTTACCATCTAGTTATGGAAATGGTCTTACAAGTGAAACTAATGAAGCGTTTAGTAAAATGAAAAGTGAGTCTGCAAAAGAAGGCTTAAATATTTATATTTCAAGTGGATTTAGGTCTTATAGTACACAGGAAGCAATATACAATAGATATGTTTCTAGAGATGGAAAAAATGAAGCAGATACTTACAGTGCAAGACCAGGACACAGTGAACATCAAACAGGACTTGCATTTGATGTAAATGATATTAGTCAGGCATTTGCAAATACAAAAGAAGCAAAATGGCTTAGTGAAAATTGTTATAAGTACGGATTTATTTTAAGATATCCTAAAGGTAAAACTAATGAAACTGGATATATTTATGAACCTTGGCATTTTAGATATGTTGGTAGTGAATTAGCAAGTAAATTATACAATAATGGAGAGTGGATAACTTTAGAAGATTATTTTGGTATTACTAGTGAATATAATTATTAGAATTAAAAGAGACCTATTTAAGGTCTGCTTTTTTTGTATTTTAGTTTTAAATAACATTCACCACATAAACTTTCATATTCTAAGTTTTCTTGATTATCTATTTCTACTTGCTCTCCAGTAAATACTTCAATTCCATTTACTCTTCTTAAGTTTTGTGTTGCTTTCTTACTACATCTACATATTGTTTTCATTTCTTCTATATCGTCAGCTATTTCAAGAAGTCTTGTTGAGCCAGGAAAACCATTCATACCAAAATCACATCGAAGACCATAGCATATTACAGGAATTCCTATTAATTTTGTAATGTAATATAAATCATCAACTTGCTTTCTTGTTAGAAATTGTGCTTCATCAATTAATATACAACTTAGTTCGTCTGTAATATTATTTAGTAAGTCACTTACTAATGTTTCTTCTAATAATAAATAGTCTGCTTCACGTTGTGCATTTCCTCCAAGTCTTGATATTATTAGTCCTTCACCTTTTGTATCTATATCAGGTTTACAAACCATTACTTTTTGTCCTCTTTCTTCATAATTGTGAGCAACTTGTAAAAGACTTGTACTTTTTCCACAATTCATTGCTCCATATCTAAAATATAATTTCGCCATTTTTAACCCTCCTACTATTTTATTTGTAATTTTATTATATAACGTAAAATTACAATTTTCAATGCAAAAGAAAAAGGCTTATTTAGCCTCGACTATTAATTTAATGGCAGTTCTTTCTTCCCCATCTATTGTTATATCACTAAATGCTGGGGTACAAACGAGATTTTTTCCAGTAGGTGCTACGTAACCTCTTGCTATTGCTATTCCTTTTATTGCTTGATTTAGAGCACCTGCACCTATTGCTTGTACTTCAATTGGTTCTCCTTTTTCTCTAAATAAATTTGCTATTGCACCTGCTACTTTTTGTGGTGCACTTTTACTTGATACTTTTATTATATCCATTTTTTTAATTCCCCCTTCTGTAAAATATATTAAAAAGGGAAAATCTTTATTACAAAAAAAAAGATAAGTTAAGTCTTTAGGCTAACTTACCTTATATCTGATTTTCTAGGTCTACCTACTCTTCTTGGTGTAGGGGTTTCCTCTTTTTTTGTTGTTTTAGTCTTAGTTTCTTTTTTTGGTCTACCTGCTTTTTTAGTAACAGTTGACGCTTCTTTTTTTACTTTTACTGTTTTTGGTTTAGATTCTGATTTAGTACTATCTAAATCAACTATTTCTATTATTTCTTCTAATTTTACATTTTCATCTTCTAATATTTTTGATAGTATTTTTTTAAATATTGTATCAGTTATAAAAATTTCAATTAGATTTTCTATTGTTGTCATAAATCCTAAACTCATAAAGTAGAATCCAAACATTAATGTTTGTACTGTAACTTCGTTAAACAAATTATATGTTGTAAGCATTCCTAAAAATGCAATTAAGAATGTTACTAAAAATTTTACTACCCACATAAAATTGTTTTCGCTTTTTAATTTTAAAATTTTTACTCCCCTATTTATTACTAACAATATTGTATAAATAGTCATTGCTGCACCTAGTATCATTGGAGGATTATCTTTTTTAAATACAAACATAAATGTTGCTGTTATTATATTAATTAATGATAATAGTAAAAGTTCGTAATCTCCTTCTTTTCTTCTTATAAAATATAGTAGTATGCTAAAAAATGAGTAAATATAAAATAATAATGAAATATATAAAACTATATCAATTAACCCAAATGATTTGAATATTGTTACTACAACACCTATTAGTAGCACGATTACTGATAAGATTAATTGGTTTATTAAACACAAATCTATTCTTTTTAAAGTATTTTTCACATTAGCCACCTCTATCCTAATAGTAATTTTACAAAATTTTAGGGTTGTTGTCAACTATGATAAAAGTTAGTATCTACGCGTTAAAATTAGGGTTAGATTTGTTGTTTTTTAACAATTGTAAAAATTGTTTATAATTTTGAAATTCTTTATTTTTTTCATCTATTTGTAGAACATATAATACTTTTCCATATAACTGAGCAATGTATTTTTTAGGAGCTATATTTATATTTTTCTTTTCTAGATGTGAAGTTAATCCAAACTTTTTTATGTAGTATATTTCTTGTCTTATACTTTTACGGTATTTACTACTTGTTTATGCTTTTTCATTAACTACTATGCCTGTAACATTTTGACTTCTGGATTTTTTTATTACATGTATTTTATCTTTATTTAGTTCTAATCCTAGAGGTGCAAGCATTTTTCTTACTTTTATGATTATTTCTTTAGGATTAAAATTTCCTGAAAAAGTCATGTCATCTGCATATCTTGTGTAAGATATTTTGTTTTCTTCACAATAAGCACCAAGAGTTTCATCAAAGTCTTTCATAACTAAGTTTGAAATATAAGAAGATGTTGGTGCCCCTTGTGGAAGAAAATCTTTATAAGTACATAGGTAAGTTAAAAGCATTCCTACGCTTGGAGGAAAGTACTCTAATGGAAAACAGGCATTATATATATTATAAAAATTTATGTTTCCAAAAAAATCTTTAATATCTAATTTTAGTATTATGTCTTTATTGACATGAGGAATGGCATTGTCTTTTAGTGAATCACCTTTATGATAAGCTTTTGCATATTTGGATATTTTTTTATTGTTTAGAATATTCGATAAGATTTGTCTTTGGACATGTTTTAATATTTTATTTGGTTCATAAATAGTTCTTAATTTTCCATTATGTTTTTTTATTTTGTATATTTTGTAATTATTTTCTTTATTGTTACTTAGTGAATATAATGTTTTTATGTATTTCTTTTCATTTTTACAATTTAATAATCTTAGAGATAATAAAAATTCATTGCATTCTTTTGTGCCTGTTTATTTCCACATGTGATTTACTCCTTGGTTTTATATATTTAATTAGAGATAGCAAAATTAAAGTTTATTTTATTAATTTTGCCACCCCCAAAAGTGCAGTACTAAAGATAAGAGTAATATGAAAATGGATTTTAGCGAAGCAACGCGTAGCGGCTACATGAAGTGTAGGGAAGTCCCTTGGAATATTACTATTTTGATTATCTTAATTAAATTAGTCCCTTAACGACTCGTTAAAGAAAGGAAATAAATTTCCAATCACTACTGCAAGGTTATTATAGCATGGATAGTTTATATTTTAAATTATTTTATTCTAAACAAAAGAGACATCTTAAATAACGTGTCTCTTTTTCAGTTTTTAATCTATGTGATTTTATAGGTTTTTAGAGGATTGTATATTTATAATAATTCTTTTTCTCTTAAACATCTATCATCTCCTTTGTGATATTAAGTTTACTATATGAATGTGAAAGTTTTGTGATAGAAGTATGAGATTTACATGTTAATGTCAAAATAGAATTTTGTTCCTTTTCCTTTTTTACTAGTAACTCCATATTTGAATCCATGATTTATTAAAATACTTTTTACAATAGATAAACCTAAGCCTGTTCCGATTTTATTTCTTCTATGTTTTTTCTCACTTTTGTAGTATTTTTCCCATATCATATCTATTTCTTCTGGTTCTATTCCTTTTCCTGTGTCAGTTACAGATACTCTTATATATTTTTTAAATGTTTCAATGTCAACTATAACTTTTTTATCGTCCCCTGTATAATTTATTGCATTTATTATTAAATTGTAGATTACTTGACCAATTTTGTTTCTATCTGCATTTATGATTACTGGCTTTTTATTTTTGAATATAAATGTATAGCCTTCTGTTTCTCGTAGATAATCAAATCTATGAATTATTGTTTCTATTTCTTCAGTTAAATTAAAGTCTTCTTTTGAAAGTTCTGTCATATTTGTTTCACTTTTAGATAGCTCTAATATGTCGTTTACTAGTATATTTAATCTTTCTGCTTCTTCAATTATTATGTTTAAATTATCTGTTCGTTTTTCTTCATTATTTTTATTTAAGTCTCTTGCAGTTTCAGCATATGCTTTTATCATTGTGAGAGGTGTTTTTAAGTCATGACTTACATTTGCCATTAAATCACGTCTTGTTTCGTTTATTTTAGATAATTCTTCTCTAGTTTGATTTAGAGTTTCTCCGAGTTCTCTTATTTCAGTTATATTTGCATTTGTTTCAAAAGGTGTGTCAAGGTCTCCTTTTGACATTTTTTTAGCACGTGCATTTATTTTTAGTATTGGAGTAGATATTCTTCTACTGATAAAATATGCAAGTATGAATGATGAAATATATACTCCTATACTTATAAATACTAGTTCGTCTCTTATGATTTTGATTGCTGGGTCAGTAGGTTCCAATGAAACATTTATGAAACTATATGTGTTGTCATCAAGTTTTAATGCACTTATTAATGTATCGTTATTGAGTGCTGGGTTTACTATTTTGTAATTTTGTCTTGATTTACCACTAGTTATAAAGTCAAGTATGTAACTTGTCGTGATTTTTCCATTTTCATCATTATCATAAAGGCAGCCTCTTCTTGTTCCATTTGATGAATATATGGTTTCAGTATTTTGTATTATTTGTATGCAGGCATTGTTATCGTATGAAAGTCTATCATAATATGATGAGTCTCTTTCACTCTTATAATATATTTTTGTTTTTATGGCAATTTTTTCTATTAATTTTGTTGTTCTATTTTCATAGTATGTGTCAAAAAAAAGGACTTGCAATATCCAAAGAAAAGCAAGTATGATGGTTAGAAATGATGCTAGATAAAGCCATATGTGCATAGTTAAACTTCTATTCTTCATATTTATACCCCATTGTTCTTACAGTTTTTATTAAGTCTCTATATTTTCCAAGACTATGACGAAGCATTTTTATGTGTGTGTCTACCGTTCTATCATCTCCATAAAAATCGTACCCCCATACAACATTTAGGAGTTGCTCTCTAGATAATGCTATTCCTTTATTGTCAATAAAATATATTAGGAGTTCATATTCTTTTGGAGTTAGTTCTATAGTTTTGTTATCTATTGTTACTTTTCTTCCTAAATAATCTACTACTAAAGTTTTATATGTGTATAATTCTTTTGTTTTTCCATTTCTTTTTAATACTGCTTTTACTCTTGCTGTTAGTTCTCTTGGACTAAATGGTTTTGTAACATAATCGTCAACTCCAATGTCAAAACTATGTAATTTATCAATTTCTTCTTTCATCGCACTTAACATGATTACTGGGACTTCACTCATAGTTCTTATTTCTTTTAGTGTTTCAAAACCGTCCATTACAGGCATCATAATATCAAGTACAATTAAATCTATTTTTTCTTCTTTAAATACTCTTATTGCTTCTTTGCCGTCTTCTGCTTCGTAAACTGTCAGTCCTTCATTTTCTAGGTAATCTCTTATTACGTTTCTTATTAGTTTTTCATCATCTACTACTAAAATATTCACTTGTATCACCTCAGTTAAGTTTCATTATATATATTAAATATGTATTTTGTGTGAAAAATTTAGTTAATTACTTTTTTCTTAATATTTTCTCTAGATCATATCCTTTTTCAAGTTGTCTATCTATTAAATATTCTTCAATATGGATTTGATGATAAAGATTATCTACGTCTTCTACCATTAAAGAGTTAAATGCTTTCATAAATAGTATATTAAATGGCTCATAGGCTGAACCACTGTTACGTATTCTTACATTAATAAAACCTAAGTTTCTAAAATTTTCTATCATCATCTTTTCTTCTAAAGATAAAAAGCTTTGTATCTTTGGTACTCCAAAACTGATTAGATAAGAATTTTCTAAGGGTTCAATTGTAAAATAAGGCGATATTTCTTTTGGATAATCATCACTTTTCCAAATAATTTTACCATTTTTTACTAATGCTTTATATTCTTCATGATTCTTTAAATCATAATTCAAACATTCAATTCTTTGGGCTTCATAAATACTTTTTTCATAAAAATCAGGATATAAATGATAGTCTAATTCATCTATGCCTAACTCATTCATTTTGGTTTCAAAAATTGTATCTACATCAACTGGCTCATAAACTCTTGCATTTATTATGTTATAGTATAAAGTATCAAATATCGACCATACTTTGTAGTTATCTTTTCCTATTATAAAAGAAGAATTACTACCAAAATTTTCTAAAGTAAAATATAAGTCTAAATTTCCTTCAAAATGAATAATAAATTTTTGATTTTCATCTCTTGTAAAAATTATTCTTCTTACATAGTCTCTATCTTTATCATATTTTTTCTCTATAGTTAGTTTATTCATTTGTTACCTTCCTGATATAGTTTTGATTTTATTTAAAATATTCTACCCCAATATTCTTTCTTACTCTATTTAGAACAACACGTGCTTTTATCCTTGCTTTTTCTGTTCCTTTTTTTATTAATTTTTCGTCATCTAAAATATTCATTTTCTATATATAAATTTATAAATGCAATTTTTTTGTCGGGTACATTTCTTCTATTTTTTCATTATGAGCTATTTCTCTTTGTAAGTAAGTTATAAGAGTTTCTAAATTCATATTTTTAGAACCACTAAGTGTTTCGTTTACTAGATAAAGTGCATCTAAAACTATACTTATATTGCCGTTAGATATTTGTGCTAGAGACTCGATTAGTTTATCAGTTACTAAGTTAAAAGGAAATGTTTCTTCAGACTTTGCTATAGATACATTATAAGATATTATTTTTTGTTTTAAAATTTCTCTTAAAACTTCATAATTTTTTCCATAATCTACATTTATAATTTCATAACCTTTATTTTTTAAATCTGGAGTTACACATGAAGAGTTGACTGCTAAAATTATTTGGTCAAATAACTCACTATAATTTACTAAATTAAGTTGGTGATATAAACTGTTATATTCAAACTGGTCTATTTCTAAAGAAAGTGTGAAAAGCGATGCTTCATTTTTAAACTTTCTTATAATAGGCTCGGTCAAACTACCAAAAGGTAGAAATTCTTTTAAGTTCTTTTGTTCTTTATTAGAGATTCTTGTGTATATTTTTAACTCTTTTAATCTTTCTTCAATTTCTTCATAAAGATTAGCAAACTCTTGATTAAATATATTACTATAAAAAAGTTTTATTTGTGACAATAACATTAAACTCATTTCAAGTTCATAAAAATATTCATAGTATTGTGCACTAAATAATTCATTAATTCCAAAAAATGGAATAGAATCATGAAAAGTTCCAATTATATTTTCATGTCCTGTGTATAGTAAAGCATTTCTATGATGGTATAGTACTGTTGATTTTCCTCCACCTTTTACTCCAGAGACTATTACTCTTTTTCTATTTGAATTTGATATTTTAGAAGTTATTTCTTCTACTGGTTTTTTATAGTAATTATTTGTACTAACTGTAGTTAATACGTCTGTTCTTATTAAATTATTTCTCATTTTTTATCCCCCAATATTTAATTATTTAAAATATTCTACCCCGATATTCTTTCTTACTCTATTTAATACAACACGTGCTTTTATTCTTGCTTTTTCTGTTCCTTTTTTTATAATGTCTTCTACTATTTCAGGGTGTGCATCATAATATGCTCTTTTTTCTCTTATTGGTTTTAAAATCCCCTCTAAGACTTCAAATAAATATTCTTTTACGACTTTATCTCCAAGTCCTCCTCTTTCATAATGAGATTTTAGTTCTTCAAATTTTTCTCTGTCTTCACAAAATGCATCTAGATATATAAATACTGGATTGTTTTCTGTGTTTCCTGGGTCTTCGATTTTAATATGGTTAGGGTCAGTATACATACTCATTACTTTTTTTCTTACAGTTTCAGTATCATCAGTTAAGTAAATACAGTTACCTAGACTTTTACTCATTTTTGCTTTTCCATCAGTTCCTGGAAGACGTCTTGAATTAATATTTTCTGGTATTACATATTTAGGTCTGGTTAGGGTTTCACCATAAGTTTTATTAAATGTATCTACGATTTCACATACTTGTTCTAGAATCGGAATTTGGTCATCTCCTACTGGAATTATGTTTGCATCAAAGGCAGTTATATCAGCTGCTTGACTTATAGGGTAAGTTAAAAAGCCTACTGGTACACTTTCTTCAAACCCTCTTTGTTTGATTTCTTCTTTTATTGTTGGATTTCTTTTTAGTCTTGATAATGTTACTAAATTTAAGTAGTAAGTTGTTAACTCAGTTAATTCTGGGACACCTGATTGAACAAAGAATGTTATTTTTTCAGGGTCTAATCCTATTGAAAGGTTATCTTTTATAACTTCGAAAACGTTCTCTTTTATTTTTTTAGGAGTTTTTGCATTATCGGTAAGTCCTTGCATATCGGCTGAGAAAACATACATTTCATCATAGTCTCCTTCACTTTGATATTTTAGTCTAAGTCTTAGTGAACTTGCGAAGTGTCCTAAATGAAGTTTTCCTGTAGGTCTATCTCCTGTTAGTATTATTTTTTTCATAGTATCACTTTCTTTCTTAACTGTTTTACTATATTATACAGGATATAAGAAGAAAAAAACAAGATTATTGTTCTTGTTTTAAAAATAGGCGTCTTTTAATTGTCTGAGTGTCAGCTGTTAACATTAATTTAATTATTTCTAATACTTCTTTTGTTTCTGGTATTTTCATTGTTTCAAGTTTAGTTTTTAATAATTCTACAATATTATCATCTATTTCATTTTGCACTATACAATAACAAAGTAATACTGGATTCGTAATTGAATTAATTAGTTTTATTTTTAAATCGTCTGTTATTTTAGGATTAGCAAGTAAATTTACTATATTTGAGGTATTAATATTTTTAAATAGAGCTGGGTGTGAATGTTCTAAATTATAACCTGTAGCACTTACAAAATGATTTAATACT
Organism: uncultured Muribaculaceae bacterium; assembly: GCA_964457135.1. Taxonomy (GTDB): domain Bacteria; phylum Bacillota_I; class Bacilli_A; order RF39; family UBA660; genus MGBC139354. Next base: position 27,203 of record CAYWED010000002.1, on the reverse strand, counting down.
ATTCTTTGAATAAATGAAGGTATGTTTTTATTTCCTAAATAGAATAAATATTGATTAGAATAGTTATTCCCTTGAGTATCTGGTAGTGCTTTATTAATGATTTTAACTTTATCTTCAATGCTAACACTTTCATCTTTATAAAAACGATAAAAGAAATATTTAAAATCTTCGGCTTTACTAGCATAATTTCCTGTTAATAACATATTTTGTTTTGCTTTTTCATATATTTCATTTTTGAATTCTTCATTAAAGCAATCTTTTTCTAATGATGCTAATAAAATATATTCGTGGTTATAATCATTTTTTTGTAAATTACAACTTGCTTTAAAATTCATTGCACTTCTTACTATTTGTTCTTTTTGTTTTTGTGTAACTTTCTCACAATCTAATAAAACAGAAAGTCCCGAACTCATTAATTCACAAGAGCCTAAAAATAAATCTTCATCTAAATCTTTAATAAATAAATCATAGTAGTAATCTTCTTCTATAGGGTAATCTTTAATTGACATATGGGAATAAGTAGTTGACTTTATTCTACATAAAACTCTTACTTTTCTATCTAAAGATGTGTCTTGCCAGAAGTAATCTGGAATAGGATTGTTTTCTTTATGCATTAAACCTAAAGGTTCAATACAAAATAGATTCTTTAATACTTCTAGTTTTTGCGCTATTGTCTTTGAGTCATCTTTTAGGAAAGAGTATAATTCTTCCCAAGAATTAAATAAAGGTATTTGATAATTATTATCAGTCCAGTATTGCTTTAAGTATTTTTCTTCAACATCTACTGATAAAAAATTGTAATATTTAGGTTTAGTGATTTCCCTTTTTGGTTCATTTTCTTTTTTCTTATTTTTTTGAAATAACATTATTATACCTCCCTGTTTCCATTTATTATTTTATCATTTATTTGTTATTAATCAATAAATTTCTAAAATTCAATTCTGGAGCTTTTCTTTGTTCTTCTTCACTTTCATATATATTATTTGATTTAATCATTTAATTTTTCTTTTAACTCTATAATCTCTTCTTTTAATAGTCCTGTGTTCCTACTGATCATGTCTATAGACATATTGGTATTTAAAAGTAAATTTTTGGCTATTTCACTTGCTTTTGATTTTTCTCCGTCAATATATCCATTATTGTGCCCTTCGTTATATCCACTTGCATGCCCTTCTTCTTTTGCATCTATTAGATTACTTCTGTATAACATTTCTTTACTATCATACCCTACTCTATAATAGTCTTCATTAAATCTTTTCATTTCTTCTAACACTTCCCTTAACATTTTATTCTTTTTGGCAATACTTTCACATTCTTTTAAAGTACTCGCTCCTATAAAATCTATCCATTCTTTTAGTTCTTTGTTAATTTCAGTTTTATTGTATTCTATTTTTTTGTTTAAATCAATTCTACTACTAGAAAACTAAATATTTTTCCTAAGAATATATCTTCTAAATGTTTTTTATTTATTATGTAGTATGTGTTTATTACGTCTTTATAATTCTCTCTTTCATTATCAATCAAATCATCTTTGCTTACTTGGGCAGAAAGCTTTTTAATGTAATTTAAATCGATACCTAAGTCTCCATAAGCAATATCTAAGTCACCTTGGAAAGGGTAAGTTCCATTTATACTTGAATAATTTATTTGAGCCCAAAAAAGTGGTGCACCTTCTCCATAAGCACCAGTATAAATGTGTTTACCTAGCTCAAAAATCTTCCTTTTTGATTTGTTTTGTGCCTGTTTTAGTACCAGAGTCCATTTATTTTTAAACTAGTACTTTCAGGTAGAGGTACAGGTAGTTCCATTTTGACAATAAGTGGAATTTTAAAACCAGTTCCAAAACAAATTGCAGTTCCAGGGTTTAGTGTTTTTAATTTTTCTACTCCTTCTTCCGTAAGGTTTGTGCTTATTCCTTTAACTATTTCTAAATCTTTTGGATGGAATATTCTAAATACTATAAAGTTTGAACATTGACTTAGAGATGAAGAAGATAATTCACTAGGTCTTTGTGTTATGAAAGTAAGTAGTGTTCCATATTTTCTTCCCTCTTTGGTAATTCTATCAAATATATTGTAACCTATTATGTTTATATCATTGTCATTTTGTACATATCTATGGGCTTCTTCTAAGATTATGTTAATACTAAATGAACCACGAGGATTTAATTTTGTAGTGTATGTGAAGAATAATTTTGAATAAAGTTTTGTCAATATTTTTGCAAATCTATCGTCAACATTGCTTAAGTTAATGTTAATTAATTGACATAGTGTTCCATCTGTTTTTTTGAATAAATTTTCTATGTATTTTTCTTTTGTTATATATTCTTTAACTTCAAAGATACTACTATATTCACTATTTATTATAGTTTGCAACCTTGTTTTTAGAATGTTATTTTTATTATAAGACAAAGTACTATTTAATGTTCCTTCACTTATAAGGGCAAATTCTAGGGCATAGTATAAATCATTTAATGTATAAATAAAACCTTTCCCTACTACAATATTATCTAGTGTTACTCTTTCAAATTGACTTAAAAACTCTGTTACTAAAAGTATTGCATTCATTTTTCCTTGTTCATCAATTATTAAGCATTGTTTTAGTGTTCTATTGTATCCTGGTTGCATTATTACTGAATCTAGATTTAAAGATTCGGTATTATATTTTGAAAGAACTGCTATTATTTGGTCTCTCATTTGTGAGCCACTTTTTCCACTTTTTAATATATCAAGTAGACATTTTGCTATTATATCATTTTTGTATTCTTTAATTTTTTCATCAAGACTTGTGAATATGTAAACTAGTTTTAGTGTTTTTTCTAGTACAGGAATAACATCTGCATCACTCACGGAAAGAAGGATTGCTAAGTCATCTACTCCTAGAAAATGAATTGGCAATTTTAACATTTGTTCATCTTGTTTAGTTACTCTTGTAGTGTATTTTTTAAATCCTAGATTAGGTATTTTGTTCATTTCGTCAAAGGTGTTAGTATATTCTCCGTAAGCATCAAATAAGACTATATGTGAGTTTATTGGTAATTCTTTGTTTTTTAGGAATAAATTTTGTAATAGTCTTGCAACTCCACACGATTTACCAGAACCTGTATTACCTATTATAGCACTGTGATTTGCAAAGAATGAATTTAGTGGAATTGATACATTAAAACTCTTATAGATTGCAGAAGAACCTATAATTAAGTTGTTTTTATTTACTTCGTTTTTTCCTATAATTAATTCTAATTCGTTAGCATTTATTATTCTTGCTAAGGTGTTACTCGCTGGCTTTTTTACTACACCTGGAGAAAAAATATTATCTTGTATTTCACCTACAAGAAGAATTTCTATTTCATTATTTCCTATTTTAGTTATTTCGCCTATTACTTTCCTATCTATTTCTTCAAAAACCACATGACAATTCATGAGTTCTGAATGAGTTTCTTGATTATTATTTTTTACTACTACTAAATTTCCATCTATTTTTATGATATTACCGAACATTTTACTCACCCTTTTATTATAGATATAGAATAACATAATTTTACTTTTAGTTAAAGGTGTTTTGTGATATTATTTTTCTTGGAGGAAAAGTTATGGAGAGTTTTAAAGGATTACATATTATTCATAGAGGAAATTATTCATATAAGTACCCAGAAAATTCTATTCCTGCTTTTTTAGAGTCAGTTAGAAATAAAAAGATGATTGAGTTAGACACGCATATTATTAAAGATGGAACTGTAATTGTGTTTCATGATGATAATTTGAAGAGAATGTGTGGGATAGACATTTGTGTTAAAGATTTAAGTTACAAAGATATATCTAAATATAAATTAGGAACAAGTAATTATTCTATACCTACTTTGAAGCAAGTTTTAGATGTTGTTAATGGTGAGGTAGCACTTGATATAGAACTTAAGTATGATGTGTGTGACTATAGTTTAGAAAATGCAGTCATCGATATTTTAAGAAATTATAATGGTGAATATATTTTAAAGTCTTTTGACCCTAGGATAGTAAGGTACCTAAAAAAATTAAGAAAGAAATATTGTATGGACTATAAAGTTGGTCTTCTAAGTAGTAATAGAATTCACCTGATTTCTTCATTAATTTACTCTAAACCTGATTTTATTTCTTTTAATTATAAATTGTTAGATAACAATATATTTAAATATTTTTCTAAGAGAAAGCCCACTTTACTTTATACTTTTAAGAATAATGAAGATATAAAGAAAATTTCTGATTTTGATGGTGGGTATATAGTGGAAAATTATCTAGAGGTTTTTAAGAAATAAGCCTTGACTTAGTACACTTTTCTATGGTATTATCATTATGTTTTATGGCGATGTAGCTCAATTGGCTAGAGCGCACGGTTCATACCCGTGAGGTTCAGAGTTCGATTCTCTGCGTCGCTACCAAAATAGTATTAAATGAGATTTATTCTCATATAATAAAAAAAGGAACACTTGATTCGCTAAGTTGAGTGTACCGTTGTATTTTTAATTTATGCCTAACTGTTGTTTAAGTTAGGCGTTTTTCTTTACACCAAATAAAAGTCCCTAATTCCTTTATTTATAAGGGTTGAGGATTATTTTGGTACATTCCCATATCCTGTTATAAAATAAATAATATAAGATTCTAATATTAACAAAAATTCTAAATAAATTATTTTTTTAATATAAGTAATTTTTTTACTACCATGCAAAAGGCTTAGTTTCTGTACTATAACCATGTATTTTTATTTTCCTTTTATATTTTAATTGTGAATAATCGATTTTTGTGTTTTCCGTATTGAACTTCATTTTGAATTTCATTTTCTTTTTTTTGTATTCTACATTCACGCCTTTTCTCTAAAATTTCATCTATTAATAAAAGCATTTCAGATGGCAATTCTTCTTCGGTATATAACCACCAAAACATATCACTATAGTAAACACTAGGACTAGATAGATAATCCATATACGATAAGTCAGTACTTCTACGTAGTTCCTCAAATCTTTTTAGTATTACATTAAATCTTTCTTCACCAAGTTTTTCAATTAGTTCTTTTTCAGCAACTTTTCTTAAAATCATTTCGGTTCTTGTTTCCTGTAATCCTGAATATCTTTGTGAACATTGATACGCAGTTTCATGTTCACTATCCCTCTTTTTTATAAATAACGATGCATTATTTTTCAATAAAAATTCTACCATTTTATCATTGCGTCTTTCGCTAACAAGCATTAATGCAGTCCAACCAACACAATTTTGATAATCAATATTTGCTCCTTTTTTTTACAAGTTCAACAATTATATTATCAAAATCTTTACATGAAGAATATGCGTGAAATGCTGCCAAAGTTAAAGCAGTTTCTCTAGATTCATCTTTACTTATAGCATTAACATTTGCACCACTCTCTAAAACTATATTTACTAAATCAATATTACCAGTTTCTACAGCTTTCATTAAATATGTGTAGCCATTTTCATCGTATGTGTTTATATCTTTTCCTTCTTCAATTAATTGCTTTATTTCAAGACTTAATGTTTTTAAATACTCTATATTTTTCATAATTCTCCTTTTGTTTTATTATATCATCTTCAATCTTTTTGTAAACTATAAAGTAAAGAATGTAAAAAAATTCAGTTATCGTATCATATTGAAATCCATCAAAACCTTTTGAACTCGAGATATGGCGAAACGATAGCCATTGTTTTTTTTATGTAAAAAAGTTATAATACAATTATAGGAGGAAATATTATTATGGAATTAATTAGTCCAGAACAATATGCTAAAGAAATTAAAAATAAAAGCAAAAAAGAATTAGAGAATATTAAAAATGAATTGTCACAAGAAATTAAGGATTTAGAAAGATTATCAAGACATCCAGAGGATGTACCTTGGGGATTTGGACAAATAGATACTAAACTTAGTGTTTATAAAGAATATTTATTAAAGTTAGAAGAAATTATTAAAAATAAAGGAAATAAATAGATGAATATAGAAGAATACAAAATATTTATTAAAAATAAAAACATTCAAGAACTTACAACTATCAAATGTGAACTTAAAGAAGATATCAAAATTTTAAAAAAACAAGTGAAAAAAATGAAAAAAACTCAGTTTATTATAAAAAATAAGCTTTTAAAAAAAATATGTGTTAAAGACATAGAATTTATAAATCCAGATGTAATAAATAAGTTAAAGAAAAAGCAAGAATGTTTGAAAATTGTAAATGACATTCTTTCAACACATTCATAATATGTGTTTTTCAATCAAATTTGAGTGTGTAAAAAACTTTGTATAAATAAGAATATTTTTTATTTATAGATGAATATTCAAGTAAATATGACTTAAAAAAACAAGTCAGTGCTTACTTGTTTTATTTTCATCTTCTTTTATTATCATTATAACCTAAACTATTATTGCCTACTATTTCTTTAGGTAAAATTAAAGTTCCTTCTCTTTGACATTTTTCTAATTGTGCATTATATTCATCTAAAAATCTTTTGTAATTTTCTATACCATAATTTTTAATTAGTTCAATTACTTTGTTCATATAAGTTCTATTATATAGATTTTTTCTTATGTTAATTTTCATGTTTTCTGGTGCATTTAGTACATTTAAAAGTTTTTGTAAAAACATTGTCATGTAGTATTCTTGTACTATAAGCATATTATTGAATTCATTACATACTTCATTATATTTAGGCATATTTTCGTCTTTAGAAGTAATTAGATTGAAATATTTTTTTTGACTTAGTCCATAGTATTCTGCGATTTTACTTATTAACTCTATTTGTATTTCACTTGTTTGTGATGGAACAAATCCCTTAGTGCTAGCAGAAAGACTTAATATTTCAGGTATAAATTGTCCACTGTTTTTTAATTCATTATATACTGTTTCTTTTAGAGAACCATTAAAAGTTTTAACAGTTAGATTTAAACTACTCAACATATCTTTTTGTTCTTTAGACAAATTTGTAAATGTTTCTTCTTCAATTAAGATAATGGCTTCATTTGATAAAGATACACCTCCTTTTAATGCTGTGTCAGTAGGAACTAATGATATTGCTTGTTCTATATGATAGCTAAGGGGTTCTATTATAGCGCATTTTTTATTTGAAAAAGTATTATTTCCAAATCCGTGTTCATTATCATCAGGACATAATCCATTTAGAGAAAATAACACAAAAGAATTATAGTCACTTATATATGGTAAGTATTCTTTTAAAATTTTAGAAGAGAGCGCTACCATTTCATCATAATAATTATCATCAAACATTTTACTTTCATCTAATTGTGGAATAATTCCAATTTCATGTAAAAAGTCACTCATTCTTGTAGAAAACTCTAATCCTATATTTTTTGTTAAATAAGGACTATTACTTATTGGTTTTATAATTCCATCAAAAGGAATTATATTTGTTGCCCTTACCAATGCTATATTATTAATGTCCATTTTTATACACTCCCTACTCTTCTTTATTTAAATAAAGAAACCAATTAATATAACAATTATACTTGTAATTAGTAATGCAATTAATTCTTTTGGTAAGATAGTTTTATATTTTTCATATTCGTTTTTTATAATCCTACGATTCTCTAAGTTATTTACTTTTTTTCCTATTAATATTTCGCTTGTACCTACAAACGAATCAATATCGTCCTCATAAATTCTTTTATAGTTGCTATCAAATCCAGCACTTTTCTTGTTTGGAACAATACTTTCATAATATTTATCTAACTTAGATGAGGCAATCATACTTCCAATTAAATATGCTAAAATTAAGGCACAAATTGGATAAGTTATATAACCTTTAAAGAATATTTTATTAAATGTCGGAATTAATAGGAATAAAGCACTAGTTATCATTCCTGGAATTAGTCCTGTTGAAATTGCCACTATATTGGTGATTTTACTTTTTTCTTTTATAATTTTATCGTACTTTTCAGGGGCGTTTATAATTTTATTTTTAATTAGATTATATATATCATTTAATTTTGGGTCTTCACTTTTTAGATTTAAAGTTATATCTATTTTATTTTCATTTATGTGCATTTGAATTGATTGGCTATTATAGTCTCTAGTTTTATTAGGTTCAGGAGCCATAACTGTATAGTGTAATGTATAATACAAATCTATTGTTTTTATTTCTTCAATTCTACTATAAAAAATACTCATAAAGTTTTCGTAATTATCAAATGTTATGTTTGTGTTATCATAAAAATCTACTACAACTTTCATTTTGCTTCCTTCATCTTTAAAAGTATAACTTTTTTCAAAGTAGTCTTTTGATTGATTTAGTTGTTCTTCTTGTGCTGAGATTTTTTGATATTTTTTTAGTGTTTCTCCCATCAGTTGAAAAATTTGACTAAGGTCGTCATTACTTATGATTTTGTTTTCTGCCTTAATTGTTTCATTGTACATTTTAATCCCTCTTTTTTAATTAATAATCGCATTCTTTATTTTCGATAATAAGTTCTTTTCCAGTTTTTAATGATTCTAGAAGTTTTTCTATAATTATTTCATCAGTTGCACCCATTAATAAAAATGCAGGATAGCCACCAAATCTTTTTGTATATAAGTCTATTACTTCTTCTTTTGTTATTTTAAATTCATTTGGTATTTCAAGCGAAGTTGCATTTTTTAATAATTCAAAATTCTTATAATCTGGTAATTGAAAATTTTCGATTTGTCCATCTTCTTTTGAAATTGTAATAGTAGTATCTCCAAAAACATCTTCACTATAACTTGGATAAAAAATCCATTTTTCTCCTAAATCCATTGCTTTACTTAATCCATTTACATTTGTAGAAACTTTGTAAAAATCATAAGCAAGTTTACACGCTTCTTCATATTTAATCATACATATCCTCTTTTCTGTTTGTTCTATATCTATTTTTATTATACATAAATAATTAAATATTTTAAGTAAATTAATGGTTTTTGACAAAAATAGTGTAAACTGGCAAAGTTCTTTATGTTTCAAATGAAAATTAAGTCTATGTGGTTAAGTAAATTAAAAAAATTATTCAAAAGCATTGCAGTTTATTGATAAATAGTATATATTATATATCGAGATGTGCCTAGGAAACTTTAGAAGCCTTAGGTCTTTTTCATTGGTTTTATAAAATTATTACATAAAAAATAATATCTAGTTTTGTTCTTTTATGATACAATATACTCTATTAGAAATGAGGGGTTTTATGACTTTACAAGAAAGTATAACAAAAGCAAAAAAGATTATAATTGATAATCAGCCTGATAAGTTTGCTTTGATTTACCCTTTTGCTACTGAAAATATAGATGGTTATTTAAGTAAATACGATTTAAGAAGTAAGTCAGTGCTTAGTGTAGGTAGTTCTAATGACCAAGTAATAAATTCATATATGTTAGGTGCCAATGTAGTTGACTCTTTTGATATAAACCCTTTTACAAAGTTTTTCTTTGATTTAAAGAAAGCTGCTATTTTGGCTCTTTCATATGAAGAATATTTAGAGTTTTTTTGTTATTATAATTATCCTAAAAAGTATGCTAGAAATAAAAATGCTTTTAGTTTAGAAAGTTTTAATAAGATTCGTATTTATTTAAATGGAGACTCGCTTGTGTTTTGGTCTACTTTATTTAATACTTTTTCAGGTATTAGAATTAGAAAGAAATTATTTTCTAAAGATGAAGACTTTTATAAAGTAGTTATTCATGAAAATGCATATTTGACTAGAGAAAACTTTTATATTTTAAAAAAGAAAATACAAAAGTTAAAGCCTACATTTTATAATGTGGATTTTAGAGATGTAAGTGGGCATTTAAATAGAAAGTATGACTATATAATGCTTTCTAATATTGCTATGCATATAGAGAGTATGTATGAAAGTCCTATTCAAGAGTTTGCTAGAGATATTAAAAATTTGGCTGAATTTATAAATGAGAATGGTGTTATGTTTATTTCATATTTATATGATTATGATGAGAAAACTAAAGTTAAGCCCTACTGGGATTTAATTTATCAAAGAGAGAAAATTATTAATAGTTTAAAAGATTATAAAGTGTTTTTAGAAAGTTTTGTTGGAGTGTCTGGTTTAATTTATAATAAGGAAAAGATGAAAGATTCAGTATTAGTTTTGAAAAAATAGAAGGTTAATTTAAGTTAGGAAATCCGAAATGGAAATCCGAATTTTAAAAAACAAGAGAAAAATATTAAATCTCTTGCTTTTTGATTCTCATATCTTTCATATTTAACTTTTCTATTGGAATATGATAAAGATTTAACATTTCTAATATTTCACTACCAAGGCTATCTTCTAACATTTGTAACGGAGTTCTATAACCTTTCTTAGGCCTAGGATAATTATTAAGTCTATTAATTATGTCTAATATGTCATCGGCTGATAATAAAGTTATGTCATAACCCTTTTTAATTAGCCATCTAAGTAATATGTGATTGTTTTCGATATGTGGTTTCTCATAAGATGAATAAGTGTGAGTATAGTGTATCTCTAAACGTTTATCTAATAATTTAAATATAGATTTTTCAAGTCCTTTAAAATCAAGAAATTCAACTCCATTATCAGGTATTACTTTTTTAAATAGTATATAAAAATATCTCACTAATTTTCTTTCTAATATATCTAATTGTCTAATTATTTCTTCTTGTGTTTTTCTTTCGATTTTAAATGCTAACATTAAAGAAAAACAAGGTATCATAATAGTAAATAATAACTCGCCACCTTTAATACCTTCAACAGTATCAAACTCAGCAATACCTAATGGTCTATTATCTCTCTCTTCTTGTGATAAATCTTCTATGCTTCTACCATTTAATTGATGTCCTTTAACAGTATTTCTTTTAATAGTATTACTTCCATATCTAACTCTTGAAACTTTGTTTCTTAAGTCCATATTACAACAGTTTAATAAGCCTTTGTTTATCCAATCATAAAGAGTAGGAGTAGATATTTTAAACATCTTAAATCTTTTGGAAAGAGTGTTTAAAGTAACATCTGGAGATATACCATACTTAATTCTATCTGATATATAATCTTTAAATTCATCTGGAAATTTATCAAGTTTAATATCAATCCTAGATACTCTTTGAACAGCATCATGCATCTTAATAGCAGTTTGAGCATGATATTTAATTTTGACTTTACTACACTTAAGATATAATTCACACCCATTACAAACATGATGATTTTTCTTAAGTAATTCACAGTCAATATTAACCTTATAGTTGGGACAAATCTTGACTGTATGAGTACAATATTTACATTGGGAACACCTTATTTTGTCTACTATTCTTTCACATAAATATTTCTCGTGACAATTATCTTTGTTAAGACAGTTCGAGCATTTTCTATGACTACCAAAGTAAGAAGAATACTTTTTTACTTCCTTACGTATAGTACTTTCATCTTTATCTAGTAGTCTACCAATTTCACTATAACCCTTTCCTTCATTTAAATAAAATTCAATATTACCTAGTTCCAAACTAGATAAATTTTTGTTAGAATAATTACGACCCATATACATACCTCCTTTAGTCTAATTTTCTGAACAAAAATATTGTACTATAAAGGTGTGTATTGGGTATTTTTTTAATTTCGGATATCCAAATTTAAATTTTATACCATTTCGGATATCATAATTTTAATTGACGTTGAAAAAATAGAACTATTTATTTTGAGACTTTTAGTTTATAATTATATTAGAGGGATAAGGATGAAAAAGAAAGTAATGATATGTTATGCTGATTATGGATTTGGATATAGGTCAGTAGCAGAATATATTAAAGATTATTTTGAAAATAAGAGTAATTTTGATGTAACTATTTTAAATATAAGTGATTATTGTAATGAAAAGAGAAAATTAAGTAGTTTTTTTAAAAATAATAATCTTTTCTATAATATTTTAAATAATAAGATATCTAATAAGGGTGATGTTAACTATTGTATTAAGTTATTTGATAGTGAAAACTTAAGAAATATATTTAAAGAGATTAATCCTGATATTGTTATTTCTACTCATTTTTATGCTAGTTATATTGTATCTTTTTATAATAGTACCAATGTTATTCATTCTAAAAATTTAACAGTTATAAGTGGTTCTAGTCATTTAGATTTGTGGACTATTAATCACGGAGATGTTGATGCTTATGTAGTACAAAATGATATTGTTAAAAATGAGATGATTAAGTATCAAGTAAATTCTAAAAAGATTTTTTCTTTTGGTATTCCTATTAATAGAGGAATTTCTAATAATCTTCTTAGTAAGGATTTGGTAGTAAAAAGATATAGTTTATCTGGAGAAAGACCTATTTATTTGTTTTTTGGTGGTGGAAGTTATGGATATGATTACGTTTTTGATTATTTTAGAGTGTTAGTAATGAGAAACTACCCTATTGATATTGTTTTTATTGCAGGTAATAATAAAGAATTAAAAGTTAAGTGTGAAAATTTTATTTTAAAGAATAATATTATGAATGTTTTAGTTCTTGGGTTTTCTAAAGATATAGATAATTTACTTAATGTGAGTGATGTAGTTATTACTAAGCCTGGAAGCAAAACATTAAATGAATGTATAGAAATGAAGAAACCAGTTATTTTAATTCCTGGCGTTTGTAAAAAAGAATTTATTAATGCTAAATATATAGTGAAAAGTCATTATGGAGTGAAAGTTAGAGGTTCACATGCTTTAGCAAGAAGAGTTAAAATATTTTTGAATTATCCTTTTTTAGTTAATTCTATGAGGAATAAGTTACTTAAACTTGATGATAATGAATCTGTTAAAAAAATTTTTGAACTTACTAATAAACTTTTAGGTAAATGAAAAGAGACTTTGATTAGTTAGTCTCTTTTTTAGTCTGCAAAATTTTTGAAATAATTTTGTACTAGAACTACTGGTGTTCCTTTATCTCCACTACCACTTGTTAAGTCACATAGTGAGCCTATAAGGTCTGTGTATCTTCTTGGTGTTGTTCCTTGAGTTTCTATTGTTCCTTTTAAGTCTTTTTGTTTTTCTTTTATTTCATGTTTTATTGCTTCATTTAGTTCTTCGCCTTTTAAGTTACTAAATTTGTTATCGCTTAGGTATTTTAGTTTTAATTCGTTAGGACTACCAACTAGTCCACTTGTATATCCTGGACTTACTACAGGGTCAGCTAATTCCCAAATGTGGCCTACTGGATCTTTGAAAGCACCATCACCATATACCATTACCTCTAAAGACTTACCAGTTAATTCTTTAAATCTATTTTGTATTTTTTCTACTAATTCTTGGCAGTTTCTTGGAAATAGTTTTACTTTTTCTTCAGTAGCGCGGTTACTTCCTAAAAGTCCATATTTTTCGTTATATCCACTACCATTTAGACTTTCGGTCATTATGTCATCTAAACCAAGTACTGTAGTAGCACCTTTGTCTTTTATTATTTTTTTTGTTTCACCTCTTGTGTGAATGTCTGCACATAATACTTCTTTAGTATAGTCTAGTATTGTTTCAGGATTGTTTGAAAATACAAATTCTATTTCACAATTTTCTGACTTAGCTAAATCTCTATAAAAATCCACCATGTTTACACCTGTGAAAATGTGACGCCAATCACCAAATTTATCTGTGTACTCGCTTTCACTCATTACATAGTTAGAAAGTGGTATGTTTAATTCTCTTAGTCTTTCTTTGTCTAGTATGTCATTACCTACCTCATCACTTGGATAACTAAGTAACATTGTTATTTTATCCATGCTCCTTGCAAATGCACTTAATAAAACTGCAAAGCGATTTCTACTTAATATTGGATATACTATTCCTATGTGACGACTTTTGAATTTTCTTTTAGTGTCCTCGGCTATATCATCTACTGTTACATAATTGCCACTACTTATTCCTACTACTGCTTCAGTTATAGCAACTATATCTTTATCTTGTAATTCAAACCCTTCTTCTTTGCTTGCTTCTATTACACTATTAACTGTGATTTCTACTAGGTTGTCTCCTTCTTTTATTACTCCAGTTTTAATCCCTCTTGCTATTGTTCCTACTCTACTCATTATTTACCCTCCATATCTAATTCAATTTTATCAAAATACATATATTTTATGAATATTTTTTTACATGACTTTACAGAAAGAAAAAAGTAAGATTTCAATTTTTTTAGTCTTACTTATTTTCTTGTATAAACTAATCTTTTGTATTTTGGAGCATTTGAACTATTAATGTTTATTATTTCTGTATTCCATTCTTCTTTATTAAACCTAGGAAAGTAAGTATCTGCTTCTTCTTCACTTTCAACTTCTGTCAATATCATTTTACTAGCATATCTCAAAAATTCTTTATATATTGAAGAGCCTCCTATTATCATTATTTCTTCATCAAATAGTTTTAGATAATTATATGCTTCTTCGATACTATGTAAAACTGTTAATTCTGGCAATGTAATATTTTGTCTTGTTAATACTATATGAGTTCTATTTGGAAGTAGTTTAGGGAGTGATTTAAATGTCTTCATTCCCATGACTATTTTCTTTCCATTAGTGTAGTTTCTAAAAAAATTTAAGTCTTCTTTTATGTGATAGATTAAATCACCATTGTTTCCTAGTTCATAATTTTTTCCGATACAGGCTATTATAGTAAATTCAGTCATTTTTATTAAATACCTATCTCAAATTTCATTTGTGGATTTTTTTCTTTTATTAATTTTCTTGGATAGCCTTTTATTTGTATATCGTCAACAGTAAAGTCATAAAAGTCATGAACATCTTCATTTAAAACAATTTCAGGTGTACATTCTATACTTTCTCTAGAAATAAGTTCTTTTGCTTGCTCCATATGTCGGTTATAAATTTGTATATTATTGTAAAACCATGTAAATCTTCCTGGTGTTAAATTTAGGTGTCTTGCGACTAAATGTAAAAACACTAAATACTGTACTTGATTAATACATCCTGCTGTACAAAAATCGCTTGATCTTTGAGTTAAACACATATCTAAGTAATCTATTCCGTCTTGTCCATGTCTTACATTCCATTCTGTTAAAAATGCACAAGGTTTTAATCCGTGTTTTTCTTTAAAATCTTCTTCTTGCCAAAGATTTATCATATGTCGTCTTCCATCTGGATTATTTTTTAATCCTTCTAAAAGATTTTTCATTAGTTTATGTCTTCTTACAGTTTCACCATAAACTGTACCTATGGTTCTATTTCCTATATCCCATTCATCCCACCAAGTTACACCATATTTATCTCTAAGTAAATTTAAGTCATTTGATTCATCTTGATATATCCATAGTAATTCTCCTATACTTGATTTAGTAGCAATTGGTCTAAGTGTTATAAGTGGAGTTTCATGTTTTGTTAAATCATATGTGCACATTCCATGATTAACACTTAATGTATGTGCTGGTGTTCCATCTATATAATGTGGTCTTGGATCAATGTCTAAACAACCCTCTTCTAATATTCTTTTTAAAATTTCTTTTGTGTAAATGTCTCCTTTTGTCATTTATTAACCTCCCTACTTTGATTATAGCATTAACTTTATGTTTTTCAAAGAAAATATTTTTCTATGTTTTTGTGGTAAATAAAAAGTATATCAGTTCTATGATACACCTTTTTGTTTAAGTCTTGTGTTAACATTACTCCTAAATAGTGAATAAATAATAGATGCAATTGGAAGACCTATAAGCATTCCTACTACACCGAACATATTTCCACCTACTGTTATTGCAAGTAGTGTCCAAAGAGATGAGAGTCCAACTGATGAGCCTACTACTTTTGGATAAACGAAATACTCTTCTATTTGCTGTACACTAAAGAAAATTAGTATAAATAATAATGCTTCAAATGGACTCGTAATTCCAATAAGAATTGTGCCTACTGTCATAGCAATAAATGCTCCAAATATTGGAATAAGTGCAGTTATTGTTGTTAAAACTGATATTATAAGAGCATATGGAAATTTAAATAAAGTTAGTACTATAAATAACATAAAGCCTAATATTACTGCATCTAGACATTGACCTGATATGAATTTAGAAAATGTGCGATTAAATAATTCACAAATATCCAATATTTTATCTACTGTTTCTTTTTTTAGATAGGCTTTTAATACTTTTTTAAATCCGTTTATAAGATATTCTTTTTGTGATAGCATATATATTGCAAATACTATAGACATAAATATTGTTATTATACTTGAAATGAAACTACTAATAAAACCTAGTGAACCATTTACTATGTAGTTTAAAATATTTGAAAGTATTTTACTTGTGTCTATGTTATTAAAGAGGTTTTGTATTTCAATTTGGACGTCTTTATGACTTTTAAGTAAGTTTAAGACTGATTCTTCTACAGTATTTACTAAACTTGGTATGTTAGTTATTAACGACTTTATACTTTCTATTAGTTCTGGTATTAATAGAAATGAAACTGAGCCAATTATTAATATAAATATTGATAGAGATAATATTATAGATATAGTTCTAACTATTCTTTTGTTTTTTAGTTTTTTATTTAGTAATTTTTCTATTTTTACCATAGGAATATTTAATATAAAAGCTATTACTAATCCTAGAATAAATGGTAACATTACGATAAATATTGATTCAATTATTTCTAATACCCCTTTTATATTGTTTATAGCAAAAAATGTAAGTATAGCGAACAATATTAGAAACATATATTTTTTTATTTCATTTTTTTCTTTCATTTTTTCACATCCTTGGTGGTATTATATCATTTTTGGTTACTATTTTATATTTGTTTTTCGATTATTTCGCTTTTTAGTAGTTTTTTTAAAATAGTCCTTTTTCTTTTTCCTTCTAAGTCGCCGATTAATTCAATTTCTAAAGTTTCCCATATTGGTACCCATCCACCGATTAGTAGTATTTCATTCCATATTGATTCTTCTTTTACTAAAGTTGATAGAAATAAAAATATTATTCCTAATATAAGAAGACATAGTTGCTTAATGTTAGTTAGGTGGTATATTTTTAAACTTTTTCTATATTCTTCTTTTAGTCCTTCAGTTATTATTTTAATATATTCTCCATCGGTATTGTTTTTCGTGTTTATTATTATTTTTATTTCATCTTTTTTCATTATGAACGATGACTCATCAATGATATAATTCATTAACTCTTTTGATAATTTATGATTATTATATTTTTCTGTTAATTCTTTTCTATCTAATATATCTATTTCTATTATTTTTTTCATTTAAACCTACTCTTTCTTAAATTAAGTATATCATGTTTTTGGTTTAATATTAATATGTAAAAGAAAGTATATGTGTTTTGTTAATAACTAATTGTCTAGAAAAAAAGTAGATATCTGATGATTCTACCTTAAATAACGTAATTTATTCATAAATATTTTTAATTATAATTTTTCGTAATGCGACCACATTCTTAAAATAAAAATTTCTTTTTTAGTTTCGTCAACCTCATAAACTAATCTATGTTGATAACTAATTCTTCTTGAAAAGTATCCATTTAAATTACCTTTTAACCTTTCGTATAGTGGTGGAGTTTGGTAAGGGTTAATTGAAATTAAGTCTAATAAATCTTTAGTTTTATCTTCAAGACCTGCTTGTTTTATTAATTTTTTATCTTTATCTGCTATTTTTGAAAATATAATTGTATATTCTACCATTTTTCTCCTTTTTTATAGATACTACACTTAGTTCTATCTTCTTTACTTGCTTCTTTTATAGAGTCTACATATCCTGGTATAGAATTTAAATAAATTGTCTCTTCAATATCTCTCCAATCACTTTCTGACAATAAAACAGCATTTTCACCTTTGCTATTAATTATATTTACTGGGTTAAATCCTTTATTTACATCTGATACTAATTGGAACAAATTTTGTCTAGCACTGGTAATATTTATAGTATTCATATTTTATTTCACCTCGTATACATTATAACGTACTTTAGAACGTACGTCAAGATGATAAAAATTTCTACTATTATTTTATGTATAAATTAATAAAATATTACGGTTTCAATATTTCGTATTATTCAATCTATTACTATTATATAGCAATTCTTTTAAGTAAAAGGGACATTAAATTTAAGTTACTTTTTTGTAAGAGGTATGTTATAATATCTTCCATTGGAGGACTTACTATGCTTTTAAGTAAATTAAGATATATATTAGCAGATCATACTGAAAAGTTTCTTTTCACTTGTGAAAATTTAAGATTATTAATTCATCCTTCTATAACAAGTTATAGAGATCTACTAAATAAATTGGAAGACGATATTAAACTAATTCCTGAGATAGAAAAAAGTCTAGACAATGTAGACATAAAATTTTATAGATTTGATTATAATGAAAATATATATTCGAAGAGTGAACTTTTAGTTTTTATTTTTGCATCTATAAATAAAGATTGGGATATTATAGAAGGCATAGATTTAAATACAAACAAATCTCATTTTTGGTTAAAACATGAAAGTGTTGTTTTTGATCCTTCACTTGCAGTAATTACAAGTGAGAGCATATATTCTAAAATGTTTGAGCAGTTAAAAGTAATTAGAAATGAAGACGTTAGGAATTACTTAATTGAAAACAATAATTTATTGAAATTTTATGAAAAGAAATTGTTTAATATTTTTGGAGTAAACAAAAACTCTAAATTTTCTATCAAATTTATAGATAAGATTATAGCAAAGTTTAATGAAAATGTAAGTAAAGAATATGAATTAAATGAAGAACGAATTAAAGAGATTAGAGAACATTTTATGCTTGATGATTTTACTGAACTTAGACAAGTTCTTTCACAAAAAAGGAAAAGTTATTTGCAAAGTAGTAATATTGCAGTGCATCCTTCTATTGATGAAGAGATATTAGAAAATATTAAGAAAACATCAAAATGTATAAGTAATTTAATGAAGCAAGAATACAATATATACTTAGACTACTTTGATAATACTTTATGTAGTTGTTATGAATTATCTATAATGTTTAATTTATTTGATGAAAGTTTTAAATTAATACAAGGAGGTATTCCTTATCAAAGACAAGAATTTAATATAACAACAAATTATTTTTATCAACATTCTTGGTTAGAAAAAGATGATATAGTTTACGATCCAGCATTAAAGATAATAACACCTAAAGATTTATATTATATTTTTGTTCAAAAGCAAGATGAATATACTAAAGAGGAAACGGAGAATATATTAAGACGCATTGGTTTTAATTTAACTCATTTTAGAGATTTTATGAATGGAAAGCAAATTGGAAATGATGAAACTATAAGTTATAGATGTTTAGTTAATAAGATAGATTCGCTAGAAATGAAAGAAGAAGGAGAAAAACTATTGTCACTTGTTAAGATGTATAAAGGGTACTAGATTTTGAAAAACAGTTATTATTCTAGGTATTAGCTGTTTTTTTTAAAATCAAAAATACCTTTCATATTTTTTAAGAAGGGTATTTATTTAATCTAACTAATTAGGTTCGTATAATATTCATATGGTGACCTAAGGGAAGACGTACAACAACATTTATTTTAAATTATCATAATATTCTCTTAAACCTAAATATTTGTTATTCCATAATTCTAATTTTCCATTAAGGGAATAAGAATATATTATTGTATTATTCTTTATGGTGTCTGTATCTTCAATTGTATAATTTTCTTTCATTTGCATTACTTTATTATATAAAAATAGTGCTGGTCTATTTTCATAATATGTAGTTTCTACTCTAAATACATTATATTTATTCAAATTTTTACAATATTGTATTGTATCCAATAAAACTTTTTTTCCATAACCTTTTTTTCTATGTTCAGGCAAAATAGTAAACCAATCAAGCCATATAGTATCAGGATATTCTCTAAAAACATCTACTCCTGTAATTCCAATTAAAGTTTCATCATCATAAACAAGAAAAAAACAATTGTCATCCTTTGTATTTACTGCTTTATCATATAAGTCATCATAATCTGGATCATCTGGCCACGTTTCTTTTTGAATTTCATAAGCCATATTTAAATTATTTAAATCTATTGCTATATATTTTAAACCATATAAAGATTTCATTTTTTACCTCCTACAATATTTAAACGAGTATATTAAAACTCGAACTTCTATAATTTCAAAAAGCACGAGTTTCCTATCAATCTGGTGACCTGTACGGGATTTGAACCCGTGAATGCAAGCTTGAGAGGCTTGTGTGTTAACCATTTCACCAACAGGCCAGTAAAAGTCAATTTAATAACTAAATTGACATTATTAATTTTAGCATAAGGATTGTTTATTTACAAGGATTTTAAAAATTTTCTATTCTTGCCTTTATTCTATCTTTTCCTAAAAGTTTTAAGATTTCATATAAGTCAGGTGTCATTGTTCTATGAGTTACAGCAACTCTTATTATTTCACAAGCATGGGCTACAGAACCTTTGTAGTTTTCTGGATTCTTTTTATATTCTTTTGTTTCACTTGCAAATCCAAACTTAGGACACATTTCTTTTATTTTATTAAACCATGTTTGTTTATCATCATTTTCATCATATACGTTGTCTATATAATATGTTAATAACTCTTTATCATAAAAGTCTTTATGTTCATAAGTGGTTTCATCTTTAGCAAATAATTCATCATACATATATGATATTTCTCTTTTAACTGCACTATAACTTTCTATGTCTTTTCTTGGTCTTTCTGTTTCTCTTTCTATGTTTAAAACATTAATTGAGTAGTCTTTATATTTTGTTAATAACTCGTAAAATTCAGTGTCAAATTCTTGTGAATAAGTTACAGTCCTTTCGTAAATCTCTTTTGCTTTCATTGTGGATAAGTAATTCTTTGATATGTTCATAAGTTTTTCTAAATCGAATAGTGAACCAGATGAACTTACTTTATCAAATGAGATTTGGAAATCTAAATAACTTTTGTCTTTATTAGCGTCGTACCATTCCTCGAAATTTGAGTTTGCAACTGTTAGTATATAGATTATTACTGCTTCAGTTGGAATTCCTTCTTGGTGGTAAAAACTTACGGCAAGTTCTGGGTCTTTTCTTTTGCTTAACTTTCTTATTGTTGTTCCTTCTTTTTTCATTAAAGGTGACAAATGAGCGTATACTGGTCTAGTGTAGCCAAATGTGTCAAATAATTGTACATGGATTGGAAGTGAACTTACCCATTCATCACTTCTTATAACGTGTGTAACTTTCATTAAGTAATCATCTACTAGATGTGCAAAATGGTATGTAGGTAATCCATCACTTTTTATTAATACTATATCTAAATCATTTTCTGGAAATTCTAAAGTTCCACGTACTGCATCTTCTACAACTACTTTATTTTCAAATTTTCCAGGAGATTTAAATCTTATTATATATTTTTCTCCATTGTTAATTTTTTCTAAAGCACTTTCCATAGAAATGTCTCTATATTTTGCATATTTACCATAAATTCCAATTCTTTCTTTATTTTCTTCTTGACTCTTTCTTATTTCATTTAATTCTTCTTCAGTCATAAAACATGGATATGCTAGGTCATTTTCGATTAAATATTTTGCAAATGCTTGATACTGGTCTTTTCTCTTACTTTGAATATATGGACCATATTCACCAATACTTTCAGTTTCACTAACTTGCCCTTCATTAAAACTTATTCCATAATCTTTTACATCTTTAATTATATTAGCTATACCATTTTCAACTGTCCTTTTAGTATCTGTATCTTCTATTCTAAGAAGGCATATCCCATTTGTTTGTTTAGCAAAGTGGCTAGCTATAAAACTTGTGAATAAGTGCCCTATGTGAACAAATCCAGTAGGACTAGGGGCAAATCTCGTTACTATAGCATCTTCTGGTAATTCTCTTTCTTTATACATATTTTCATACTCTTCTTTTGTGTGCTTAACTCCTGGTAATAAAATGTCAGCATATTCTTTTTTTGTCATTTTTCCAACTCCATTTCCCTTATATTATATATTTTTTTTGTTATCTATTCAATGATTATTGGATTACTCTCACCTTTATATTCATCATAAAGAAATATAATTCCACCTATTACAAATAAAATAGAGGCTAGTACATCTAAATTACTTATGAATTTATTTGTTGCAGACTCCCTGTCTTTTATTCTTGTTTCTAGGAAATATATATAAATTAATAGAGAAACTACAAGTAAAACCATTCTTATATTATGTGCTTTTTCTATTCCTTTAGAATCAAGACCTGTATATGCATCTCTTTCTTTGTGGTTCGCATACATTCCTACAAGGGCTATTATTATGAATATTACAAAGATATAATCACTTATTTTTATGGCTTTAAGTTTTTTTATTACCTCAGAGTTCATATTTAATTTTATGTTAATCACTTGTATTTTTGTTATAAATCTTATATAATTAGTTTACTGCTCGCGTGGCGGAATTGGTAGACGCGCACGACTCAAAATCGTGTATAGAAATATGTCAGGGTTCGAGTCCCTGGGCGAGCACCAAAAAAGAAGATAACCCTGATGAATGGGTTTTTATTTTACATTTATTAATCTAGATAACAGAAAGGAAATGAGAGGATGGATGAAATTAGCCAAATAGAAAAAATTGATAATAGTTGCAAGAATTATAAATGTGCATATAATTCTAATCATGAAAAATTTGTTAAGTTAGGAAATTGGCTAGAAAAGGAATCTACTATTTTTAAAAATGAAGTGAATAGAAAAATATTTAATAAACCTAACTTTAAAAAAGGAGAAATCATAAAAGTTGACTTTGGAGTTAATTTGGGGTCAGAATTGTCACATACTCATTTTGCTATTGTATTAAATAATGATAATAATAGTGTTGATAATATAACAGTCGTTCCTCTTACATCAAAACCTGGTTATAAAAGGTTTTGTTTAGGTAAACTTTTGTTGCCATTTAATGATAAAAAATATAATAAAAATACATATGCTTTAATTACACAAATTAAAACTATAAGTAATAATAGAGTTTTTAAAGATAATATTAGATGTTATTGTAACAAGAAATTATTAAAAGAACTAAATGAAGAAATAGTAAATTTTTTAACACAATAAAAGTGGCTACTACTTTATGTAATAGCCATACGACCATTAAAGGTCACAGTCATTCGGTTGAAAACCGATACGTTCAATTAAGAACACAATATTAAAGCATGATTGCTTTATGACAAAATAATACCATAATAAGTACTATTTTGTCAATTATAGTATATGTAAGATATAATAAAATATGCAAAATATAATGTTTTTTTGGAGGTTAATTAGTGAAGTATTACAAGATGAATATTTTGAACTTTATGATGATTTTATATTATTACAACCAGAAATTAAGGCTAGTGAGTTAAGAAGAAGATTTTGTGGATATTTTCCGATAGAAGTTTTACTTGTTTTATGGAATAAAGATATAATAATTAACTCTTTAAATGAAATGAAAATAGATAATGCTAAAAAATTGTTAAAAAAGCATAATTCTTTAAATGAACAATTTTAGCATTTTTAAAGGAGGCATTTATGGCAAGTTCACCTATACATTTAGCAATTGCTAAAAAAGTTTTAGAAAGATATAAGATGTATGATAAAAATTTAGTATTAAGTGGTGCATTATATCCTGATACTGTTAAAGATAAGAATTTATCTCATTATGCAGATATAAGTATGAGAGGCTTAGATAATGTAAGAAATTTAGCAGGTAAAGTTCATTTACCATCTTTTCTTAGTGAGCATAAGGTTTTAAGCAGTTTTGAGTTTGGATGGTTTTTACATTTGGTTACAGACTACTTATTTTTTGATGAGTGTTTTACTAAAGAATATCTACTCTCACATACTTATGATGAGTTTAGACGTGATTTATATTTTTCTTATGATTGTTTATGTAATTATATTATAGAAAAGTATGGTATTACTATGAAAGATTATACATGTTACCCTAATGAATATTTTCCTGGAAAAGAATATAAAGAGTGTTTATTTACTAAAGAGATGATAGATAATTTTATTTTAAGAGTTAGTCTGGTAGATTATGACTACTATATTAAAAAAATTAAATTAGAAAGAAAGAATATAAAACCTTGGTGATTTTAATGCAAAAAATGATAAATATTTTTATAGGTGGCTCAACTAATGGTAATATAAGTGAGAATTATTACTTAGCTGCCTGTCTATTAGAAAAAATAATTAATGAGAGAAAAGATTATGGACTTATTTTTGATGGATGTTTAGGTTTACCTTATATTTCATTTAACGAATTAGAAGATACTAGAAGAGCAATTGTGTTTTTAACTAAGTATTATACTTGTGATTATATTTATAACACTAATGCTTCAATACTGAATTTTAATAACCAATCTGAGTTTATTTATAATATAACTAAATATGCTGATGCTATGGTGTTTATGAAAGGCGGAGCTAGTACAATTGCTGAAATTATGCATTTAGTTGAAGCTAAGAAAAATGGTTAACATGATAAACCAATAGTTATATTGAATATTAATGATGAGTGGAAACTATTAATTGACTTACTTAATAGTTTAGAAATGAATAATATTTTTTATGTGACCGATAATGTAATTGATGCGTTTAATTATATAGAAAAAGAAATATTTAAACATAACTCAAGTTTCAAGCAATATATTCAATATTTAGACAGGAAAGACCCAAGATTTTTAGAAGAGTGTTCACTATTAAAATTAAATGTTCATAAGTGATAAATAAGACAAAATGTATAAAGATTAGTATAAATATTATAAAAACTTGCATTCTTAGTTAAAAGTGCAAGTTTTATTCTTTTATAGTATTTTCTTCTTTATAGTTTGATTTATATAAGTCAAGTTCACCTTCATCTACAGGTTTTTCTTTTGCATCTAATTTTGGTAAATCATTTTTAGTAGCAAGTCCAAAGTAGTCTAAGAATTCATCTGTTGTTTTATAAAGATTAGGTTTACCAATAGAAGTTTCTTTTCCACATTCTTTTATGAACCCCCTAGCTAGAAGTTTTCTTACTATTTGAACACTTGATACACCTCTTATTTCATCTATTTTTATCCTAGTTATAGGTTCGTTGTATGCGATTATTGCTAGAGTTTCTAGACTCGCATTACTTAATGTGAAATTATGAGAGTCAGTTACTAGTTTTTCATAGTATTCTTTGTGTTCGCTTTTTGTTGTTAATTTAAATGTATTACCTAAAAAAGATATTCTAAGTCCCCTATCAGCACTTTCATAATCTTTTCTTAAGTTACTTAATATATCTTTTACTTCTTCTTCATTAGTATCTAGAATTTCACATAATTCTTTTATTGAAATTCCTTCATCTCCTACTACAAATAGGATTCCTTCAGTTACGCTTTTTAAATTCATCTTAATCAACTCTTTCAAGTAAAATTGTTCCAAAGTTAGTATCTTGTTTAAGAATTATTTCTTGATTTTTAGCCATTTCTAATATTCCTAAAAATGTTACTACTATGTAGGGTCTTGTCAATTCTTCAAATAAACTTAGGAATTCTACCCTTTTTTCTTTTTTTAATATATTTCTTATTTTAACAACTCTATCATGTACTGACAACTCTTTTTTTGTTATTTTCGTGTTTAGTGGTTTTGTATATTCTTTTCTTTCTAGTAGTTTTGATAGGGCATTTAACAAATCGTATGCTGTTAAATTTTCAGTGTTTTCTAATTTTTTAGTAGTGTACACTTCTCTTTTTTCTGGTGCTTTTGTGTAGTAATTACTTCTGTTTTCTTCTAGTTCTTTAAATGATGATACACTTTCCTTGTATTTTTGATATTCTAATAGTCTTCTTTTTAATTCTTCTTCTGGATTTCCTTCAAATTCATCAGTTTCTTCTTTTGGTGGTTTTGGAAGTAAGTATCTACTTTTCATTTCAATTAGTTCTGCTGCTGCAACTAAATATTCACTTGCAATGTCTAAATTCATTTCTTCCATTTCTTTTAAAAAGTTTAAATATTGTTCTGTTATTTCAACTATTTTAATATCTGTAATATCCATTTTTGATTGTTTTATTAAATGTAGTAGTAAGTCTAATGGACCTTCAAAATCCCCGATTAAAAATTTATTCATTATTTACAGCTCCAGCCTTTTGTTTCTTCACTTAATGATATTTGTCTTTTTAAACTTCCTTTTTCATAAAGCAATGTATATCCACTGTTTTTAGTGTCAAGTGTTTGCAAATCAATTGTATATTGTACTTTATCGTTGTCGTATGTTAAATCACTTACATTTGTTTTTTCAATTATTTCTTCTTCTTTTTTGAAAAATGAATATTCTTCATTTAATTCAGAGTCTACAGTGTTTATTACTCTTCTACTTACTACATAACTTTTAAGTCCCATATTAGAAAAGTTATATGTTACTTTATTTTCTATTTCATAATCATTTTCTTTAGTTATATTTGTACATACTAATGTATCATTACTATTTTTAAAATCATCATCTTTTAATATTACTATTTTTCCATATATTGCTTCTTTATAGATTGTTTCATTTACATTTAGTGTATATATTCCTTGAACTTTTCTTTCTAATTTTGCACTTGTAGTGAACTGTGTTCTATAGATTACATTCTTTCCTTTATTATATAATTCTATAAATATATTTTTTTCATTTACATTATTTATTCCTGATTCAGGTAAATATACTACAGATATTTGATTATTTGTTTTTTTTGTAAAGTTATAGAATCTTATATTTTTTGCAGTTATTGAACCTTCTTCATTTCCAATTTCTAGCATTCCATCTACTGTTTGATTATTTTTTATTTCTTCCATTTTATCAGTATATGTGAATATTGAATTTTTACTAAACCAACTTGTTATTGTTGGAAGCATAAATGCAAATATTAAAATTCCTATTAATATTAAAAATATTATTTTATTTTCTTTTCCTATATCAAATATATTTTTATGTTTTTCAGTTTCAGGCTCTTTAGTTTTATGTTCTTCTTCATTTAGCTCGAGTATTTCAATATCATCGGTAATTTTATTTTCATTATTCATAGATGAATCATTTGTAGGTGTTACATTTAAATTATCATTTGGTACTTCAATATTATTAGTTTGTACTTCTTCTAAATTATTATTTTCATTGTTATTTTCTTCCATAATAAATCTCCTTTATTCTTTATATGAATTATAACATGTTTACTAGTTTTAAATCAAGAAAAGTAGTGAATTATCCAGGATAAGTAAATGAAAAATATACGAAAAAAGCATTGACACCCATAATAATAGA
>CAYWED010000001.1:0-56863 GCA_964457135.1 uncultured Muribaculaceae bacterium | reverse complement strand
TAGAGAAAATGGTAAGATTTAATAATAATGATTATGTACAAGATTATGCAAGAGAGCAAGCATTAATTGAAAGTGATAGAGAGACTGAGGTAGAGGAAGCACAAAGAGAAGGAATAACTATTGGTCGCAAAGAAGGCCTAAAAGAAGGAAAACTTGAAATAGCCAAAAACTTACTTAAAAATACTAGTATGACAATAGAAGAGATAAGTTTAAACACAGGATTAACAAAAAGTGAAGTAGAAACATTAAAGAAAAATTTAGAAGAGTAAAAACCAATACTCTTGCACGTAAAAATATACAATAAGCAACCACAATTTGGTTGTCTTTTATATTGTAGACATATATAATATAACCATAAAATTTAATTTTATAAAGAGGTTGGAAATGAAAATTAAATTAAAAAACGTATTAAAAAAATTTAAACTATCAATACCATATATAATACTAATAATATCAAACATAATCTTTTGTGTTGCTTACTATATAATCACAGTACTAAAAGAAGTCAACTTTTATGAAATGATTTACTATTTTACAAGTGATACAACAGGAACAGGACCTGATATTATTCTAGATGGAATAAAAGCCTGTTTCTTCATATTCATCTTAATAATGTTTCTCATACTTTTGCCAATCTCTAACTTTAAAAAGAACATTTCTATAAATACCAAAAACAAAAAAATCAATATCTACCCTACAATATTTCATGAACACAAATTACTATATTCAATAATAATTTTAATAACAAGTGTATTAATAATCTTTAAAACTATGTCATTTGATAAATTCATAGAAAGTAGGAGCAAAACCACTAACATATATGAAACATACTATAAAAAACCAAATAATGTAAAAGTAACTTTCCCAGAACAAAAAAATAATTTAGTACTTGTATATTTAGAAAGCATGGAGTCGTCCTTAACATCACTTGAAAATGGTGGAACATTTCCTACATCAAGAATTAGAGAACTAGAAGACTTAGCATTAGAAAATATAAACTTTTCAAACACAGAAAAACTAGGAGGAGCTTACAACCTAACGCTCACAAGTTGGACACTCGCCTCTACTGTAGCAGGCACATCTGGCACTCCACTCCTAAATCAAAAGCAAATCAAATATAAAGAAGAAAAAAGAATTATACCGAGTATTACAACACTCGGAGATTTACTGGAAAAGGAAAACTACAATCTTGAAATTATACAAGGCTCTAATATAAAATTTGCAGGTGTTGATAAATACTTTAAAGCACACGGTAATTATGAAATATTTGATATAAACACAGCAAAAGAAAGAGGATATATACCTTCCTATTATAATGTTTGGTGGGGCTTCGAAGACAAAAAATTATTTGAATACTCTAAAAATGAGATATTAAACCTAGCAAGCAAGGAAGAACCTTTTGCTATTTCAATATTCACAATGGATACACATTTTAAAGACGGCTATCTAGATGAATCATGTGAAGAACTATTTGAAGACAAATTATCTAATTCATATGCTTGCTCTTCAAAAATGGTAAACGAATTTGTTAGTTGGCTAAAAGAGCAAGACTTTTATGAAAACACCACAATAGTATTAATAGGCGACCACCTAACCATGCAAAATGAATATTATAACGATTATCCAAACTATACAAGAACAATTTATAATGCATTCATAAATTCAAGAGTTAACTCTGAAAACACAAAAAATCGAGAATTCTCTTCTCTTGATATGTACCCAACTATACTATCAAGCCTTGGAGCAAAAGTAGAAGATGAACAACTAGGATTTGGAGTGAACTTATTCTCTAACAAAAAAACAATGATTGAAACTTTAGGAAAAGAAAAATTCAATACTGAAATATTAAAAAATTCAAAATACTACATAAAAAAAATACTAGAACCTCAATAACTTGACAAATAAAAACACACAAAATCAATAAAAAATACATGAAAATACCAAATGTGATATAATAATAAAAGAAAGCGGTGAAGTATATGAAAGTAATAGGCGTTTATAGGAAATGTGATTTTGTTACAATGTTAGGAACTTGCTTTGCAATAACCGGAATAATATTTTCATTTAATCATAAACCAACATTTGCAGTATTTTGTCTTATATTTGCAGCAATATGTGATGCATTTGATGGAGTAGTAGCAAGAAGATTTAGAAGTTTAAAAGAACAAGAAATTTACGGTGTAGAATTAGATTCACTAAGTGATGCCATAGCATTTGGTGTTCTTCCAATGACAATAGTTTTAAACTTAACTGAATTAAATGCATTCACATATGCCATCAGTGTATTCTTTTGCATTTGTGGAGTAATAAGACTTGCTTACTTTAATATGCTAACAACAACTAAAAGAGGAATAAAAAATGAATTTGTAGGCCTTCCTATAACAGCCAGTGCAATAATAGTACCACTTATATACTTTGTTTCATATTTAATAGAATTTAAATACAAAGCTATAGTATTTCCTGTAACATTATTAATAACAGGACTTATGTTTATACTTCCATTTAAATTAAAAAAACCCACTGGAAGAGAAAAATTATTACTTTCTGTTATAGGAATAATAGCAGTCATAATAGCTTTAACAAAAATATACTCGTGAATAATTTGGTTTTAAGAGGAAAAAATTGAAAAAGTTTGTAAATAAAATAACAAAAAATAAAGCATTATTAGCATTCCTTCTTTGTGGGTTACTAGGAATTCTAATAGTCTTACCTAATATTATAATAAATGATGGAATTTATTCTCTCGTAAAAGACCTTAACTTACAACAAATTCCATTTAATAAAATTATAAATCATAGTATCAAAAATGGTGAAATATTTTGGACCTGGTATAACGACTTAGGAAGTAATTTCTTACCAACATTTAGTTTCTATAATATGTTTAGTCCTTTTAACTTAATAACATATATATTCCCTGAAAGTTGGTTTGAATATTTAATCGGACCAGTATTCATACTTAAATATGCTTTCACTGGACTTACTTCATATCTATTCTTAAAAAGATATGTCAAAAATAAAAATTATGCAGTCCTAGGTTCACTACTATACACATTCTCAGGTTACCAACTAACTAACATATTATTCTATCATTTCCATGATGTAGTATGTTTCTTTCCACTACTTTTATATACATTTGATAATTTAATATATGATAACAAAAGAGGAAGATTTGTCTTTGTAGTAGCCTTATGCGCATTCACTAACTGGTTCTTCTTTATTGCTGAATGTATATTCTTAGTAATTTACTTTATCGTTAAAGTACTAACAAAAGAATATAAAATCACTTTAAAAAAATTTATGTATTTAGTACTTGAATCAATTCTAGGAGTTACTCTTGCAGGCGTAGTATTACTACCTACAGTGTTATTTACAACAGGAAACGGAAGACTAGATAATGGATGGAATATATTAAATATGTTAATCTATAAACCTTTAAATAGATACCCTGAAATTATAAAATCATTTATATTTCCAAATGAAATAATGAGTAAACGTGCAGTATTAACAAGTTACAATTATAGAAGTATAGAATTATATTTACCTGTAGTTGGAAGTGTGCTTGCTATATCTTATCTATTCAAAAATAAAAAAAGTTGGATTAGTAAATTAATAATCGTATTAATTATATTCATGTTTATTCCTATACTAAATAGTACTTTCACATTATTCCAAACATACTATTATGCAAGATGGTTCTTCATGCCTACACTAATACTTACTCTAATGAGTATAAAATGTCTAGAAGAAAAAATAAGTATCAAAAAAGGAATATTTACAACACTAATATTTGCACTTATATATTTAATATTAATCACATTAAAAATTGGTAAAATCGTATATCAACCTGCATACTTTATATTAATGCTTTCATTCATGTTTATTAATCTATTCATACTTTATACCATTAACAAAAAAGAAGACAAAATTAAATTATTAATGATTTTCATATTTATTTTTATAACTATCTGGGGTAACATAAATGTATTCTACTATAAAGGAAAACACATAAAAACTAGTAAAACATATAATAATTTCTTAAAAGCCGACGAACTAATTGAAATACCTCAAAATTCAAGGGCCAATAGCACTGATACTTGCGACCATAACTTTGGTTATATACTAAAAACAAACAACATAAGGTCATTTAATTCTAACATAAATAGTAGTACTTTTGAATTCTTTGAAAGTATAGGCTTAGATAGAAAAGTAAAAACTGAAGTACCAGTAGAAAATAAAACATTAAATGACATATTAGGAGTAAAATACATAATCAGTTGTAAAAACAAAGATGTTTCTAAATATGGTTATAAA
Organism: uncultured Muribaculaceae bacterium; assembly: GCA_964457135.1. Lineage (GTDB taxonomy): Bacteria > Bacillota_I > Bacilli_A > RF39 > UBA660 > MGBC139354. The sequence continues at coordinate 52,552 of CAYWED010000001.1, read as the reverse complement.
CTAATTAATAAAGATGATATCTATGGATTGTATGAAAATCCTGACTATAAAGAATTTGGTTACAATGTAAACTCTTATATTAATGAAGAAGAATTTAATAAATTATCTAATGAAGAAAAAATAAGAACTTTAAATAATAATGTAGTACTAACAAATATAGAAATAGAAAAATATAAAAACTTATTTGAAAACGATGTAGAATACACATTAAATAAATTTAAATTTGACAAAAATGGATTCACATCTAACATAACATCAACCGGTGAAACTCTAGCTATATATCAAATACCTTATGATAAAGGTTTCACTGCTAAAATAAATGGAAAGCCTGTAGACATAGAAAAAGTAAACAATGGCTTCATGGCTATAAAAATAAATAAAGGAACAAACTTTATAGAATTCACTTATATGACACCAGGATTAAAAGTAGGATTATTAATATCTTTAATATCACTACTTGTAACTATAATTTATACCTATAAAGTATTCAAGAAAATGGAGGAAATATGAATAAAATATTATATTTAGTAATACCTTGTTACAACGAGGAAGAAGTTTTAGAGGAGACTACAAGACAACTTAAAGAAAAATTAAATAACTTAATCAAAGAAAAGAGAATCTCAAGCAAAAGTAAAGTAATGTATGTTAATGATGGTTCTAAAGATAGCACTTGGAATTTAATAAAGAGTATCAGTGAAAAAGAAAAACTCTTTACAGGAATTTCTCTATCAAGAAATAGAGGACACCAAAATGCATTACTAGCCGGACTTATGACAGCCAAAAATTATGCTGATATAGTAATAAGTATGGATGCAGACCTTCAAGATGATATAAATGCAATAGATGGAATGTTAGATAAATACTATAACGAAAATTGTGAAATAGTTTATGGCGTTAGAAGTTCGAGAAAAAAAGATACATTCTTTAAAAAAACAACAGCTCAAGGCTTCTATAAATTTATGAGTCTAATGGGAGTAGAGGTAGTATATAATCATGCAGACTATAGATTAACAAGTAAAAGAGTATTAGAAAACTTTGCAAACTTTGAAGAGGTAAATTTATTCTTAAGAGGAATGTTTCCATTAGTAGGTTTCAAGTCTGGTGTAGTTTATTACGAAAGAAATGAAAGATTTGCAGGTGTTTCTAAATATCCACTTAAAAAAATGCTATCATTCGCTTGGGATGGAATAACATCTTTTAGTGTAAAACCTATTAAATTTGTACTAAACTTAGGAATATTAATATTTGCACTTAGCATTATAATGTTAATTTATTCTCTAATCGTTAAATTACTAGGACACACAGTAGAAGGCTGGACATTTATCGTATGTTCAATATGGTTAGTATCAGGAATACAAATGCTATCAATTGGAATAGTTGGTGAATACATAGGAAAAATCTATAGTGAAACAAAACATAGACCAAGATACATTATTGAAGAAAACTTAGAAGAAAACAAAAATAGAAAGTAAGTGATAAAATGAAAAAAATAGAAAAAAATATTGTTGATTATATCACTAATCACTATGAGATAATAATGATAGGAGTCTTATTAATATTATCATTTATATTAAGATATACTATGTTAAACTTTGAATCGACAGATTATACAATATTCTTAAGTAAATGGTTTGATACACTAAAAAATAGTGGAGGAATACTTGGATTAAATATGTACACAGGGGACTATAATGCACCATATGTAATTATAATGTCTTTACTAACATATTTACCAATAAAGTCGCTCTATTCAATAAAATTAGTAAGCTTAATATTTGATTATCTAATCGCCATATTAGGGGTAAAGTTTGTATATAATTTGTGTGAAGACAAAGAAAATAAAAAAGTATCATCAACAGTAGCATTCTTAATACTTATCTTTTTACCAACAATAGTATTAAACGGTTCCATGTGGGCTCAATGTGATGTAATATATACTTTCTTTATAGTATTATCACTATACTTTTTACAAAAAGAAAAATACTCACTATCATTTATATCTTTAGGTGTATCTTTTGCATTCAAACTACAAGCAATATTTATACTCCCACTTTTCATAATTTTGTATCTTAAAAAGAAAAACTTTTCAATTTTAAATTTCTTATGGCTCCCACTTGTCAATATTGTATTATCACTTCCTAGCATAATAGTAAATAAAAGTATAACCGGAGTATTTAGTGTATATTTTAATCAATTATCAACATATAAACAACTAACACTAAACTTTCCAAACTTTTATAACTTAATAGATTTTAATATAAAATATTTTGTAAAAGAAGTATCTAATATATTTGGTATTTCAATCTGTTTAATTATATTTGCATTACTCTTATATTTCACACTAAAAAGTAAAAAGAAACTAGACTTTAAAAACATAATGTTACTAAGTATAATTTCAGTTATAACTTGTGTATATTTTTTACCTCATATGCATGAAAGATATATGTTTATAGCAGACGTCATTTGTATTATCTATGCTCTTGTTTACAAAAAAGGAATAATAAAATCAATCATAGTTGAATTATTTTCTCTAAATGCTTACTTTATGTACTTTAGTGATAATACATTCATTCCTACATATATTTTATCTATAATTTTATTAATCGTACTAATTAGTTACATAAAAGAATATCTAGAAAATATTGATATGATTGAACCAAAACTAGTGAATTAACTTACTAGTTTTAATAGTTTTGTGAGAAAATGAGCACTAAAACCTTCCAATTTTGTGATAAAAGACATACAAAATTGGAATTTTGTGAAAAACGTGCAAAAAAACACTGGAATTTTGTGAAAAAAGTATATTGAAAAATCAGGAATTTTGTGATAAAATCTTTTTATAAAGGATGATACAATGAAAAGATTAAGAAGAAAAATTGATGATTACCTAATTAACTGGAAAAATGACAAAGATAAAAAACCTTTAATAATTAAAGGTGCAAGACAAATAGGAAAAACAAATGCAATTGAAAATTTTGCAAAAAATAATTATTCAAATGTAATTGAGATTAACTTTGCATTACAAAAAGAATATAAAGTGATATTTGATGATGGATTTGAAGTAGACACAATTATAAAAAATATTTCTTTAATTAATAGCAATTTAAAATTTATACCTAATGAAACACTAATTTTTTTTGATGAAATGCAAGACTGTATCAATTGTGCAACATCACTAAAGGCGTTTAACAAAGATAGAAGATATGATGTTATTTGTTCAGGTTCATTAATGGGTATTAATTATAAAGAAATAGAATCTAATAGTGTAGGAAACAAAACTGATTACATTATGAGGTCATTAGATTTTGAAGAATTCTTATGGGCAAAAGGATACAGAGAAGAACAAATAGAAGATTTATATACCTGCATGAAAAATGTTGAACCTTTAAGTACAACTGCTTATAATGTAATGCTTGAAAATTTTAAGGAATATATGGTTTTAGGTGGAATGCCTGAAATAGTAAGTACTTTTATAAAAAATAAGAATTATAGTGGAATATTAGAAATGCAGCGTCAAATCTTATTAGATTATGAAGAAGATATAACAAAATACGCTGGCGGTTTAGATAAAACTAAAATACTAAACACTTATTACAAAATACCAGCTTTTCTTGGCAAAGATAATAAAAAATTTCAAGTATCTAAAATAGAACATGGAGCAAGAAATAGAGAATATGTAGGAGTAGTTGATTGGTTAGATAAAGCCGGAATTATAAATATTTGTTATTGCCTAGATGGATTAGAACTTCCTCTAAAAGGAAACTATAACCCTGATAATTATAAATTATATTTTGCTGATACAGGTCTATTAATAGGTTCATTAGATGAAGAAGTTCAGCATGATTTAAGAGCAAATCAAAATCTTAATACATACAAAGGAGCACTATACGAAAACATTATAGGAGATATGTTAGTAAAAGAAGGATATAATCTTTTCTTTTATAAAAATGAAAAAGGAACACTTGAAATGGACTATTTCGTAAGAGATACTGATTCGCTTATACCAGTAGAAGTAAAAGCTAATGATAATAGTACACCATCTCTTAATAAACTAATAAACAGTGATTCTTATCCTGAAATAAAATATGGAATAAAATTGTGTAATAAAAATATAGGATTTAATGGTAAATTTTATACATTTCCATATTTTCTAACATTTTTATTAAAAAGATTTTTAAGAGAAAAGGATGAATTAAAATATGAAAAAAATAATTGACTTATATAAAAAATACAAAGAAATTATAAATTACTTAATAGTAGGAGCATTAACAACATTAGTAAGTTTAGTAACATACTATATTTGTGTATCTACATTTCTAGACCCAAATAATGGAATACAACTTCAAATTGCAAACATAATATCTTGGATTTTATCAGTAACATTTGCATACATAACTAATAGAATATTTGTGTTTGAAAGTAAAAATAAAAACATATTAAAAGAAGTTGTATCATTCACATCATCTAGAGTAATAACTCTACTTATTGATATGTTTATAATGTTCATAATGGTAACAACACTAAAACTTAATGACAAAATATCTAAACTTGTATGCCAAGTAGTAGTAATAATACTAAACTACATATTTAGTAAACTATTTGTTTTCAAAAAGAAAAAAATAGAAAATTAAAACATGAAAGGAGAAAAAAATGCCAATAGATGTAAAAGTATATAATGAAGATACACCAGAAGAAGAACTACCACAAGTTAGTGAAGAAGACATACCTAAAATTTTAACACCTGACTATGTTAAATGGGTTAATGAAGGAATTGCCCATAGAATACAACAAAGAGAAGCTTCACTTACAAGAACTTTAAAAAAGACAATCTTCAGATAAACAAAAAATACTTTCCAATAAAAGGAGTATTTTTTTTAAACATTTATTGATTTTCACCAGAAAATACTCTATAATGGTATTTAGAGGTGAAAATATGATATTAACAAATAATATTATAAAATCCCAATTATCAAATTATGCAAATAAAGAAAATAAAATTTCAAGAGAAATAAAAGCTGGAAAATTAATCAAGTTAAAAAAGGGGCTATATGAAACTAATCCTAATACACCTGGATATTTATTATCGGCAAGTATATACGGCCCATCTTATCTTTCTTTTGACTTTGCCTTATCATATTATAGATTAATCCCAGAAAAAGTATTTAATTATACAAGTGCAACTTTTGGAAAAAATAAAAAAAAGAAATTCACAAATAACTTTGGAACTTTCTTATATAGAGATGTTCCAAAAAATGTTTATCATTTAGGAATATGCTTAAAAACTGAAGGGAACTATACTTATCAAATAGCGACAAAAGAAAAAGCACTGTGCGATAAACTATATACACTAAAAACACTTAATAACTTTAAAGAACTAGAAAATATTTTATTTAATGATTTAAGAATAGATGAAGAAGAAATACATAACTTAAACAAAAAAGATATAGAAGAAATAGCAAAGTTTTATCACTCTAGAAATGTTCAATTACTTTCGAAATACTTAAGGAGGACTCTTAATGAATAATATTTTAAAACAAATGCTCGAAAAATATGATATAAAAAATGAACAAGATGAAATTAATGCTATTAAAGAAATAATTCAAGAAATAATATTATCAGGATTAAGTAGAGGAAGATTTTTTAATGAGGCAGCATTTTATGGTGGGACTGCTTTAAGAATATTTTATGGATTAAATAGATTTTCTGAAGACTTAGATTTTTCGCTAATAAGACCAAATAAGAATTTTAATATATCTAAATATTTTACATATATAGAAAAAGAAGCAAACTCTTATGGTTTAAACTTAACCTTAACTAAAAAAGAAAAAACTTCCGAAAGTAATATAACTTCAGCATTTTTAAAAGGAGACATTATAGAATATATATTACTATTTTTTCCAAACGAGCAATCCACAAAAAAAGACAAACTTTTTAAAAATATAAAAATCAAATTTGAAGTAGATACTAATCCTCCTGAAGGTGCAACTTATAACATTAAATATAAACTTCTTCCATCACCTCATGAAATCAAACTTTATGATGAAGAGTCTTTACTTGCTGGCAAAATTCACGCAATTTTATGTAGAGGTTGGAAGAATAGAGTAAAAGAGAGACCTGTATGACTATATTTTCTTTCTATCAAAAGATATAAAAGTAAATATGGAATTAATTACTAATAAACTAATTGATTCTAAAGTTATTCTAAAAAATAAAATAATAACAATAGATGAATTAAAAGAAATGTTATATAAAAAATTTAAAGAAATTGATTATGAAGATGCAAAAAGAGATATAATGCCCTTTATAATAGACACAGAATCATTAAATATATGGAGTGAAAACTTTTTTGTTGAAATAACAAAAAATATAAAGCCACAATAAAATAGGAGAAAATATATGAAAAAATTAGTAAGTATAATCGTACCTGTCCATAATAGTAGTAAATATTTGGCTTCTTGCATAGACAGCATACTAAATCAAACATACAAAAATATTGAAATAATTGTAATTGAAAATGGAAGCACAGATAATAGTTTAGAAATTCTTAAGTCTTATGAGAGTCAAATAAAACTAGAAATACTAGAAAATCCTGGCTTAAGTAAAGCAAGAAATAAAGGTATTGAATTATCAAATGGAGACTACATTGCATTTGTGGATAGTGATGATTATATAGAAAAAAATATGCTCGAAACTTTAGTAAACGACATAGAAAAAAATAATAGTGATTTAAGTATTTGCAATATAACTGAAAAACACGAAAACACAAATAAAGTTATTAACAGAAATGTGTATCCAAATAACATCATAACCCAAAATGAAATAATCACTAATTTAGAAAAATTCAATTTTGCAGTATGGAACAAATTATATAAAAAAGAAATAATAACGAAAAATAATATTACTTTTCCAAATGACTTAAAATATGAAGATATTGTCTTTTCTATTGCATATTTATCAAAATGTAATAAAATTTCAAAAATAAATGAATGCTTATATAATTATTTAGTCCATAATGAAAGTGAACAAACAACAGTAGATAAAAGAGTATATGACATAATTAAAATACTAAACCTTTGTAAAAAATATGCTACACATGAAAATTTAGAAAACTTATATGTTCAAGAATTAACAACTTATGCACTAAAAATGAGATATGTAAGTAATCAAAAACTAAGAAAAGAATTTATAAACACAGTTTACAATATTATTTCACAAGAATATCCAAATTGGAAAAAGTCTAGTTATATACAAAATATGAATGCTGTAAAAAGAACAGTTATAAAAAATAAAACACTCTTAAAACTATACACATCTTTATATCGTATGCTATAATAAATATATAAAAATCGTGAGGTGGAATGTGATAAAAGCTATTATAAACAATTTTAAACGCTATTGGTTTTTAATGACACAATTAATAGAAAGAGACTTTAAAGTAAAATATAAAAGGTCAGTACTTGGAATTCTCTGGAGTTTACTAAACCCAATTCTAACTATGACAGTAATGACTATAGTATTCTCTCAAATGTTTAAATTTAATGTTCCTGGAGTAAATTATATAGTTTATCTTATGACTGGTATTATAATGTTTAACTATTTTAGTCAAGCATCAAATCAAGCAATGACTTCAGTAGTAGAAAACTTTACATTAATAAATAAAGTATATATACCAAAATATATATTTCCAATCTCTAAGTGTTTATTTGTAGGAATAGATTTTCTATTAACATTAATTCCATGGCTAGCTATAATAGCACTTTCATATTTTGGCTTAGGACAATTTACTTGCCATTTTAATATTTATTATTTATTACTTCCATATATATTTTTATGCTTATTTTTATTTGCAGTTGGCTTAGGGTTACTACTATCTTGTCTATCGGTTTTTTTAAGAGATATATTTCATATATATGGAATAGTACTTACTCTATGGACCTATTTAACTCCAATATTCTATAGCATTGAAATATTACCTCCAAAATTGCTTTTGCTTATGAGATTCAACCCATTATACCAATTTATAGATGGAGCAAGAACAATAGTGCTTTATGGAAATTCTCCAACTCCATTAAGACTTTTAGTAATGGGATTAATGGCTGTATTTATGCTAATATTAGGTGCATATGTATTTAAGAAAAAACAAGATAAATTTATATACTACATATAGAATAAAAATTGCAAGCATTGCTTGCAAAAATAGGAGGAAGACATGATTCACATAGAAAACGTATCAATGAAATTCAACCTTGGAATAGAAAAAGATAACTCGATGAAGCAAGTATTTGTTAATCTTTTCAAAGGAAAGAAAAAGAAAAAAGAAACATTCTGGGCACTTAAAGATATAAGCTTCCATATAAACAAAGGCGAAGTAGTAGGTCTTATTGGAAGTAATGGTGCTGGTAAATCTACTCTATTAAAAGTTGTAAGTGGAGTAATGAAACCAACTAAAGGAAAAGTTACAGTAAATGGAGTAATATCTCCAATGATAGAATTAGGTGCAGGATTTGACCCAAACTTAACAGCTAGAGAAAATATTTATTTAAATGGAGCAATTCTTGGATACTCAAAAAAATTCTTAGATGAAAAATTTGAAAGCATTGTTGAGTTTTCAGAATTAAGAGAATTCTTAGATGTCCCAGTAAAAAACTTTTCTTCAGGTATGACTGCAAAACTTGCTTTCTCAATAGCAACTATAGTAAATCCTGAAATACTAATAGTTGATGAAATTCTCTCGGTAGGAGATATAAAATTCCAAGAAAAAAGTAAAAATAAAATGCTCGAAATGATAAAAGGCGGAACAACAGTCCTTTATGTTTCTCACTCACTACAATCTATAAAAGACTTATGTACAAAAGTTGTTTGGATAGAACACGGTCAAATAGTAAAGATAGGAGAACCTAAAGAAGTATGTGATGAATATTACAATATGCAAATGAAGTAGGAGGTTTTATGAAAAAATATATACACTATTGTTGGTTTGGAGGAAAGCCACTTCCAAAACTAGCAAAAAAATGCATAAAAAGTTGGGAAAAATATTTACCCGATTACAAAATAATTGAATGGAATGAAAGCAATGTTGATTTAAATGAATGTCCATTTGTAAAAGAAGCATACGAAAATAAAAAATGGGCTTTTGTAGCAGATTATGTAAGAACTAAAGTTATGTACGAGATGGGTGGAATTTATTTTGACACTGACATGGAAGTAACAAAATCAATAGATGAACTAATTAATAAAAACGAGAGTTTCTTAGGTGTAGAAGACTCACATATGATAGCGTGTGGAGTATGGTATGAACCAGAGCCTTATAGTTATCTTTCAAAAGAATTATTAGATTTTTATCAATCTCAAAGTTTTTTCGATATTGATAATCTATATACAATTAGTATTCCTCGTATAATAAGTAATATTCTAACAGATTTTGATACATCAAAATTAACAATCCAACATTTAAATCACAATATAACTATATATCCGCGTGATTACTTTTATCCATTATCATATAACCATCAATTTAATGTATTTACTGAAAATACATGCATGATACATTATTATGATGCATCTTGGACACCAAAATACGAACAGAGAGAAAATAAAATATATAGATTGTTAGGTAAAAAAAATGGAACTAGATTTATAAAATTAGTAAGTAAATCAAAAAAAATTATAAAAAAAGGAATAAAACTATTATTATACCCAATTATTATATACAAGCGAAAAAAATCAAAAATAACAAAAAAATATTTAGAAGACTTAAATAACACATTATTATCTTTAAAAAATATAAAAAGTAATAAAGTAAAATATGTTGCATTTGTTAATCCAAATTGGTTAGGAGTTACAAATGCAACTAAAGAACTATTTGAAAATGTTATACCTTGTTCTGAACTTTTAAGGTCAAAAGATATAAAAAAAGTCTATAATGAAATAATAGAAGCAAATATAAAAGAGGTAATTTTTAGTGGATTTTGCATTGGATGGAAAGACCTTGTTAAAAAACTTCATCAAGCTAATGTAATTGTAAAAACATACTATCATGGAAGCCATTCTCAAGTTCTTGAACCATATGGTTGGAAAAGAAATATGGAAATATACGAATTGTCTAAAAAAGGTATATTAGATGAAATGGCTACTTGTAAAGCATCTTTAGTAAATTTTTACAAAGATAAGGGATGTAAAATAAAATTTTTAAGAAATAGAGTGATTTTACCTAAAAATTTAAAAATTAAAAGACAAAATAATGAAAAAAATATACTTCGTGTTGGTATATATGCTGCAAAAACAGAAGACTTTAGAAAAAACGTTTTTTCACAAATAGCATCACTAACACAACTAAATAAAGAAGTAATTATTGATATGGTACCAATAAATAAAAAAGCACAAGAATTTGCGAAGAAAATAGGAATAAAAATTGAAGGAATTGACCATCCTGTACCTAGAGAAGAATTATTACAACATATGGCAAACTGCGATATAGTTTTATATACGACTTTCTCAGAATGTGCTCCAATGCTTCCATTAGAAAGTTTTGCAGTAGGAACACCATGTATAACAGGAAATAACCATCACTACTTTAAAAATGAAGAATTAGAAAAGTATATTGTAGTAGATAACGAATGTAATTTACAAGAAATATCTACAAAAATAGAATTGTGTTTAAAAAATAAAGAAAAAATTCTTAATCTATATAAAGTATGGGAAAAAAATAATAATCATTTAAGTATCGAAGGCGTTAACGAATATATAAGAGTTGGGGGTGAAACAAATGAAAAATAAAACAATATTGTTTATAGATGAAAATCAATTAGAATATATAGAACCTTTAAAATATTCTTTTTCATCATGTGAAGTCTCTTCTATTCCATTTAATATTACTCCTCCTGAAATTGAAAAACTAGCTGAAGAAATTAATTCAAAATATAACCAAGTAATTTTTTTCGATTTTTATTATAATTATTATCTATTACTACCATTATTATCAAAAAACTTAAAAAAGAAGTGGATTTTTAAATACTCACTTGCATCTTTATTTAACGTCGATTTATACTCAACTTTTTTTCAAATAATTGAATATCAAGAGAGAAAATTAATTGATACAATAGCTGTATTAGATTATAATTTATATTTAGCATTTAAAAGAAAATATAACCTTTCTTATTTACAATTAGATATAAACTTAAAAAAAGAGTTTTCAAAAGAAAATGCTATTGGTATTATGGGATTAGATTATACAGATGAGAGTAGTTTTTTTAATGAATTGAGTGCAATAACATTAACAAAATATAAAAATGTATATGTTCAAAATGCCATGAATGTAACTAAGAAATTTGGAGAAGATTTTAATTTAGAAATCAAACCAATTAAAGATATATATGAACTTATGTCTAGTACAAAAATCAATCTATATATCAAATTTTTTGACACTAACATATCTCATTTTATATATAGTATGGATAACGGAACATTGTGTTTATTAGGAAATACCGAAATGTTAGATAACAACACTAGACTTAAAAATTATTTAGTATTAAAAAGTGATGATGATATAAATGAAATAGTGGAAAAAATAGATACTTGTCAAAATAATAAAAAAATAATTTTTGATGAATATAAAAAATGGAGAAAAGAGTATTCTAATAATAGTCAGAAATCAGTTAAAGAATTTTTAGAAAAATAATTTTAAAAATAATTTTTCACCACTATAACAAAAGAAAGGAATTTACTATGATTGAAAACATTTTAAAAAATTATAAGAGATTAATAGTAATATTAATAGTTATTTTGCTATTTGCATTACTTTATTTTCAATTTTCATTATTTGTTACATATGATGGGACTGGTTATTATTGGTATATTAGTATATTAAACGGAATTACTCCATTTGAAACATGGGACATTACTAGAGGACCTACTCTTCCACTTTTACTATATATCTTTACAAAATTATTTGGAAATAACCCTGTCGGAATATTAATAGGATTTTTCATATTATATTTAATTTTAATAACTTTCTCATTCTTAATTTTAAAAAATATTTTAGATAAATATCATAAGTATAATAACTTTCTATATTATATGCTCTATATTATTTTGATAATTTTTAATCCTCTTATAATAGGATATTCGCATACACTTTTAACCGAAGCAGTTGCTCCAGCTATTATAATGTTAACTACTTTTATTGCCTTTAAATGGAAAGATATTAATTGGTCAAACAGCAAAACTAAAAGTATTATAATAACACTTGCATTTTCATTAATAACAATCTTTATGTGGTTTTTAAAACAACCTTACATGCCAGTAATTTTGTTTATAATAACCATATCCACTTGTTTAATAGGATTAAAAAATAAATCTTGGAAAATCTTTTTTGAAAAAGTATCAACTTTAATAATTACAATTGTAATGCTTCTCTTATCTATAATTGGATGGAATAAAATATTAAATAGTAATGGAGTAGATACTACTGCAAAAAATGGAAATAACTTCTTTTTAGCAAAAGGGTTAATTCAAAGTTTAAATGCGTACTACTATGAAGTTCCAAAAGAAGAATATTGCCAAATAAATTATATAACTAATTCATTACTACCTGAAGAAGAAAAAGAAGAAATCCTAAAATTAAGTAATAAAGACATTAATTGGTGTACTCATATCAAAATATATAATATAGTAAGAAACGAAGAAATTATAGGACAATCTAGTATTACATTTAATGGTGATTTTCCATCAACAGAAAATGCTATTAATTATTGGTTAAAAAATACTATTAAAAATCCAACATTGACACTTTATTCTTACTATAGAAATTATATGAGTATAGTAGATTTGTATGAATCAAAACTATTATCAAATGAATTAGGATATAGGCCTAATCATAAATTGGTATTAGATTACTCTCATGAAAATTATTATTTAGGATTGCACGTATATAATAATAATGTGAATAAAACATGGTGGCAAGACCATAGTGAAGATATTTGGAAATTAGAAAATGTAAAATATATGAGAAATCATAATTTTGAAGGGATAGAAACACATAACGAAAATCTCAGTGATTTCATATTTGACATCTCACCTATATATCTTGTATTATTTAAAATTTTATTAGCATTAGCACTACCAATTTCACTTTATTGTTTCGTAAAATTTATAAAAAATAAAAATAATGAAATTTACTATATATGTACTATTATATTTGGCTCTGCTTTTTTTCATATACTTATGCATGCAGCTTTAGGAGGACTAATAGATAGATATGCTTTTCCTATTTATCCAATATCATTATTAGGATTAGTACTTTTATTAATAAATCAAAAAAATTCAGTAAAACCAGTTAAGCAAGAAATAAATAATAACCCTAAAATATTATATGGGCTAACGTCTAATGAACATTCAAAAATTCAAAAATTAGTTATGGAGTTGAAAAATAAAGATAATATAGAAACTTTGATTTTAAACAATTACTTAAAAACAGAAATAAATAATATTGCTAAAGAAGAAAAAATAAGTATTTTGAATTTTCCTTACCAAGTAGATTTTAGTGTAGCTTATCAAACTCTTATTAAATATGCATATGAAAATAAATATGATTATGTTTTACTATTAGACGAGGCATATGATTTTACCACAGAAGATATGCAAAATTTAGTTGAAAAAGTAAAAATATTAAAAGCAAATGTAATATTAATGCCTAGAAATTTAAATAAATTCGAGTTTTTAAAAAACAAAATTTACTCTATAATAATAAAATTACGTTTTAATGTTAAACTAAAAAATCTATTGACAAAAACTATAATCATAGATAGAAATATAGTAGAGTTTTTAATAGAAAATAAAAATATATCAGAACTACCTATCATAAATCAAATAAATGAATTATTAAAACAAGGATATATAATTAAAGATTTTAATACAAAATGTGAGGAGAAATAAAAAATGAAAAACGCTATTTTTATCATTGTAATGTGTACTATTATTTATGTTTTATTGGAATTAAAAAAAGAAAAAATAACAAAAAAAGGATTAAGATATTTATTGTTTCCTATTGCTGTTTTATTGTTTTTGATAATATATCCAATAGTCTTAAATAAATTAACTTTATTAATAGGCATTGAAAGTACAGAAGAAACTCTACTTATAGGATGTGTAGTAATTTTACTTATTTTAGTTTATAAAGCACATATAGATTTAATTAATTATAATAAAAAAATAAATGATTTAACTGTAGAAGTATCGCTCTTAAAGAAAAAACTAAATAAGGAAAAAGACTAATAGTATTTGGTATAGAAAGACGAGGAAGTAAGTTATGAAAGAAAAAAAAGATAAAGTATTATTCGTAATCCCAGCGTATAACGAAGCCGAGAATATTGAAAAAGTTTTAAATGAAATCAAAAAAGATGTTTCATATGCAGACATTCTAGTAATTAATGATTGCAGTAAAGATAATACTAAAGAAATTGTAGAAAGAAACAATGTAAAATGCATAACTGGAATATTTAATTTAAGATATGCCTGGGCTTGTCAAACCGGAATAAAATATGCGTGTCTTAATGATTATGATTATGTAATTACTATGGATGCTGATGGACAACATATTGCAAAAGAAGCAGAAAAATTATATGAAACTATAAAAAAAGAAAAAGCTGATATAGTAATAGGTTCAAGATATTTAGTAGACACTGGTTATCCTTGTCCTTTCTTTAGAAGAGTAGGAACAAAAATATTTGAATGGATAATAAAAATATTTTGTCATCAAAAAATCGCTGACCCTATGTCAGGCTTTCAGTGTATAAATAAAAAAGTAATAAAAAGATATGCCAGCATTGGAGGCTATCCAGAATTTCCTGATGCAAATTTAATAATAGAAATGGCTCTATCAGGGTATAACATAAAAGAAGTGCCAGTTAAAATGCGCTTAAGAGAAGCTGGGGTCAGTATGCATGGTGGAATTATAAAACCTATCAAATATATGATTAATATGTTTTACACAATTTTCTTCATTCTAATCATGCCAAAGAGAAAGGAGAAATAATATGAACAAAATATATTTTATTATTATTGCTGTTTTATGTACTTTATATATAATTCATGAAGTAAGAAAAAAGAAATTTTCTATTAAAGAAAGTTTTTGGTGGTTCATCGCATCTATTTTAATGTTACTATTATCTATATTTCCCTACTCAATTAACTGGGTTGCCAAATTATTTGGAATAGCGTATCCACCATCTTTATTGTTTGTCTTTTGCATAATATTTTTAGTATTTATTAATTTTAGAAATAGTAAAAAAATTGCTGAACAACAAGAAAAAATAATAGAACTAGCACAAAGATTGGCAATTTTGGAGTCTAAAAATGAAAAAAAGAAATCATGATTTAAATACAGTAACAATTTCAAAAATTAAAAATAATAAAAAAGAGAAAGGAAAGAAAAAATATATGAAATACTTAATGGTTATTATATATCTTATATTTACAGTTGCTGGATTAATATTATATAAAAAAGGAACAAACGAAGACTTTTTAATAAACATGTCAAATAATGTATTAAATATAAAGTTAAGTCTTATGTCTATAATAGGATTGTTTTGTTACTTATGTAGTTTTTGCATATACATGCTTATTCTTCCAAAGTTTGATTTAACGTATATTATGCCAATTGTATCAGCAATTTCTTCTGTAAGTATATATCTATTATCTATATTTATATTAAAAGAAACAGTAACATTATATGGAATAATAGGAACGATAATTGTTTTAGTCGGAATTTTTATAATAAATATAGGGGGAAAATAATGAAAATATGTATTTTTTCGGGATACGCTATACCTCATTTAGGTGGTGTTGAAAGATACACTGATAAAATAGTAGAAGAACTATCCAAACTACATAATGAAATAACTATAGTGACAACAAATGACAATAATTATCCTGATTATGAAAAAAAAGAAAACTATGAAATATATCGCTTACCAGTATTTAATTTATTTAAAAATAGATATCCAATTTTAAAACCTAATAAGAAATATAAAAAAATAATAAAAGAAATAGAAGAAAAAAATTTTGACGCATATATTTGTCAAACAAGATTTTATCTAACATCTCAAGTAGGTGTTAAACTTGCTTCTAAACATAAAAAAATACCAATTATTATTGAACATGGAAGCAATCATTTCACTATTAATAATAGAGTGTTAGACTTTTTTGGAGAAAAATACGAACATTACCTAACTAACAGATTAAAAAAGCATAATCCTTTATTTTATGGAGTATCTAATAGATGCAACAATTGGCTTAAACATTTTAATATAGAAGCTTCAGGAGTTTTATATAATTCAGTTCCAGAAGAAGCATATGAAAAATTTAAAAATCAAGAATATATAAAAAATAAAAAAGATAATAAAGTTTATATAGCATACATAGGTAGAATAATAAAAGAAAAAGGAGTAGAATTACTCTTAGACACTATTGTAGAATTAAGTAAAGATTACAAAACTCTTGAACTTTACATAGCTGGAGATGGACCTAAGTTAGAAGAATATAAAGCTAAATATAAAAGTAATAATATACATTTTGAAGGGAAAATATCTTATGAGCAAGTTATGAGTTTATGTAACCAAATAGATATATTCATTCATCCATCAATGTATCCCGAAGGCTTACCAACTAGTATATTAGAATCTGGCTTAATGAGATGTGCAGTAATAGCAACCGACAGAGGTGGAACAAAAGAAGTAATTAACGATTCAAAATATGGATTAATAATGGAAGAGAATAAAGAATCTTTAAAGGAAAACTTAAAAAGTCTTTTAGATAATAAAGAGAAAATAGAAATTATGAAAAATAACTTACAAGAAAGAATATTAAATAATTTTACATGGAAAATAACAGCACAGAAATTATTAGAAGAGATAAATAAAATCAGTTAATTGATTTTAAACATAGTAAAACATAGAAATTATTAGATTAAATATAAATAGATAAATTTATATATTCGTGAGAAAATTATCTCGCGTTTTTTTCTATTCTTTGATATAATCAAATTAAGCTCCAGGAGGGTTCATATGAAAAAAATTATATTCTTTGCAAGAGACTTGAGTATTGGTGGAATAGAGAAGTCTTTAGTTAATTTATTAAATAGCTTAGTAGACTCTTATGATACTACATTAGTCTTAGAGAAAAATGAAGGTCCATTAAAAAAAGACTTATCTAAAAAAGTTAAAATAATCGAGCATAAACTCTCATCTTTAAAATTAACACCAATAAGAAAAGCAATAAATTATACAAGAAGACTAATATTCACAAAAAAACATAAAGACAAATATGACTTTTCATGTGCCTACACATCATACTTATATTCATCAGTTAAACTATCTTTAATATGTAGTAAGAATAGTGCAATTTACATTCACTCAAATTATAGAAATCTATATAAGAAAAAAGAATTTATGGAATTTTTTGACACAAGATTTATTAAAGATTTTAAAAAAATAATCTTTGTATCAAATGAAAGTAAAAAAGGTTTCTTAGAATATTATCCAAATTTAAAAGATAAAGCATTAGTAATTAACAATATAGTAAATATAAAAGAAATACTAGAAAAAAGTAAAGAAAAAATAAATTTAAAAAAAGGTAAGAATGACATAGTTTTCTCTTTTGTAGGAAGACTTGATGAAGAATCAAAAAAAATATCAAGACTACTAGAATGCTTCAAAATTTTAACAACAAAAAACAAAAATATAAAACTATGGATTATAGGTAATGGTGAAGAATATCAAAAAAGTAAAGATTTCATAAAAGAAAATAACTTAGGAAAAAACATCATTCTTTTAGGAAGTAAAAAAAATCCATACAAATACATGAAAGCAAGCGATTATATAATATTAACATCTAATTATGAAGGATTTCCAGTCGTTTTCAATGAAGCAAATATACTAAATAAAGTAGTATTTTCAACTTTAAACATAACAGATGATTATTATAAATTATCTAAAGGTTCTGGATTTGTAATACCAAAAGAAATAAATCTAATGGCTAAAAATATCGAGCAAATTATTAAAACTAAACCTACAGCAAAAAAAATAGACTACAAAAAATTAAATAAAGAAAGATTAACAAAAATTCATAAGTTGATAGAAAATGAAGAATAATTATTATAAAAGCACAAAATTCATTTGAAAAATGTGAAATCGAACACAAAAAGTCGTTTAAAAAATGTGAAATAAGATATAAAAAGTTCTTTGAAAAATGTGAAAAGTATTGAAAAATAGAGAAGAAAATGTTATATTTTAAATAGGTGAATAGTAAATGGAAAGAAAAATATACAAACAATTACTAGAATGGAAAGAAAATAACAAAAAGCCACTGATGGTATTAGGTGTTAGACAATCAGGAAAAACTTATATTATTGAGGAATTTTGTAATAGGGAATATGAAAATCATATAACTATTAATTTATTTGAACAAAAAAATGTAATTGAATTATATGAATCAAATTTAACTTCTGACGAAAAATTTAATAGATTAAAATTATTAATTAACTTTGATTTAGAAAAAGAAAATACAATTATTTTTATTGATGAAATCCAAGAGTCACCAAAACTAATAGCCGAGCTCAAATATTATTGCGAAAAACATAACGAAATAAAAATAATATGTGCGGGCTCTTTACTTGGAGTAAAATTAAAGCGATTAAAAGAATCATTTCCAGTAGGTAAAGTAAAAATGTTGACAATGTATCCGATGGATTTTGAAGAATTTCTCATGGCTATGGATGAAAAAATGCTAATTGATTACATTACAGACTGTTATAAAAATAACAAACAATTAGCATCACCTTTACATGAAAAGGCATTAAATTTATATAGAGAATATATGGTTACAGGCGGAATGCCGGAAAGTATTTTAAATATGATTAATATAAATAGAGACTATATAAAATATGATACTACTATATTAAATGATATTTTAGAATCATATTTCAATGACATGGCAAAATATATTATAAGTGAAAATGAAAACTTAAAAATTAAGAGAATTTATAATTCTTTACCTTCACAATTGTCAAACAATTCAAAAAAATTTCAATTTTCCAACATTGAAAAAAATGCAAGGTTAAGAGATTATGAAACAGCTCTTGATTGGCTAGAGGCAAGCAAAATGGTACTTAAAAGTAAAAATGTTAAAGTACCAGAAATACCATTAGAAGGATTTATAGAAGAAGGCATATTTAAATTATATTTAAGTGATATAGGTGTATTATGTAATATGTTAAAACTTAACATAAATGATATTTTAAATGACAATATATCACTTTACAAAGGTGTAATAGCTGAAAACTATGTAGCAAATCAACTAGTTTGTAATGGCTATAGTTTATATTTTTGGAAAAATGAATATACTAGCGAAGTTGACTTTTTAATATACACAAAAGATGGAATAATACCAATTGAAGTAAAGGCTGATAATAATACACAATCAAAAAGTTTGAAAACCTATATAGAAAAATATAATCCCAAATATTCTATTAGAATAAGTACTAAAGATTTTGGATATAATCCAAAATCTAAAATAAAATCAGTTCCTATCTATTCAGTATTTTGTATAAAATAATAAATAGAATATGAAGTTAAAATAATAAAAAATTGAATTTTGGAGGAATCAAATATGAAATTCAGTATAATAATTCCTGTATATAACACTGAAAAATATTTAAGTTGTTGTATCGAAAGCGTCTTAAGTCAAACATATACATATTACGAAATTATAATAATTAATGATGGCTCTACGGATAATAGTAAAGACATATTAGAAAATTACAAATCAAACTTAAAAATTAGAATTATAGAGCAAACAAATCATGGCTTAAGTTACACTAGAAACATAGGAGTTAAATACGCAACTGGAGATTATATACTATTTTTAGATAGTGATGATTTAATAGAAAAAGATTTATTACAAAAATTAAATGATATTATAACTGATGAAGATTTAATCAAATTTTCATATGAAGAACTTAAAATGGGGTTGCAAGTGGTAAGCGATACTATTGAATTCAAAAGTTTAGATGGGCACACTGCTCTTAAAACATTAATAGAATCAAAAACATTATTTGAAATGGCATGGCTTTATGCATACAAAAAAGAATATATGAATAAATATGAATTTACCGTTGGAAAATATCATGAAGACTTTGGCCTTATTCCCATAATGATAAACAACGCTTCTAAAGTAACATCAATAAACTATCCAGGATATATATACAATAGAGAAAATGAATCAAGTATAACTGCATATACAAATGAAGAAAAAGAATTCAAAAAAGCAATGGATACACTATACTTCTTCAAAAAAGCGAAAGAAAATGAAACTGATGAATATTTATTAAGTTTTTATAGTAATGGAGTTCTTCTAAGAAGTAAAAACTTAAAAGGAAAATACAAAAAAGAATACTTAAAAGAAGTAAAAAAAGAAAAAGTTTATAACTATATATTAACTGATACCCTAAAAAGAAAAATTAAGAAAATATTATATAAAATGAAATTTCTTGTGATTAACTAGTATATAAATTATACACTTTAAAAAGGTGTGCATAATGTCTTTTGAAGAATTTAAATTATGGGATACAAAAGAGGTTATAATGAAGAAGATAACGATGGCATTCAAAAATTTTAATGCAAAAAAAGAAATAATAATGTTAATAACTTTAATATTATTAACATTAGTTTTTTCTATTTGTAAAATAAATAATATGATTTTTCCATTTATAAGTATTTCATTAAATATTTTTCTAATTATTATATATAAACAAGTTAAACGAATGCTTAATATAGATTTTTCAAAAATGGAAAAAATAATTATAATAGCATCAATTATTTTAATTTATATGTTTTATATTATTAGCATATATAATAGAAAGTTTATATATTATTGGGACTTCTCATGTTATTACAATTTACAAACATTAACAGGAGTCAGTTTTAGTAATGGACTAATAGAAGGAATAAAAAGTTTTCTAGGGAGCACTTGGTCAGGAGAATATTGAAATTTCTTAACATTTATACCCGAGTTTATATTTAATTTTACAAATAAGACAATAAATTCATATCTATTAAGTTGTGTATTTACTTTTATTCCATATATCATAATATCATTTTCATTTTTAATAAAGAAATTTGAAACTATTTTTAATCCTAATAACAAATTAAAAATCTTCATAATCACATTAATCAGTTTAATTCTTTTTCCATTACTACATACTAGTTTCATATATGGACAACCTGACTTATATGGTCTTTCATTCATCTTTTTAATAATATCACTAACTATAAATTACGATTTTAAAAAACTTGAAATACCTAGGTTATCCTATATTTTACTACTAACATTTATGTTGTTAATTACTAGAAGATGGTATATATATTTTATTTTTTCATACTATATTTGCTATGGACTTTGGATTATAATCAAGAATTTAAAAGATAAAAATCTAACAAAAGCACTAAAAAATATACTTCTATATCTAATAATAGTAATAATATTTTTTAGTATAACTATATTTCCATTCTTCTTAAATGTAATAAAAAGTAACTTTGGTTTTGCCTATTCATATTATCTTACAGGTGGATTTAGTAGTGAACTAAAAAGTCAAATATCTCACATTGGATATTTACCAGCACTTCTTATGATTATAGGCATAATATATGGAATAATGAAAAAAGAATATAGACTACTTACATTTCTTTCTATCTTAGAATATTTCCTAATTATATTATTATTCACACGTATTCAAAATATGGGACTTCATCATTCATTACTTTTAGTCCCTACTTATATCTATTTTACATACTTATTTATAACGTTTACAAGCAAGAAAAAACTGTTGTGTATGTTTACTATAATAATTTGTATCACTAATTTTTCACTAGGCCTTTCTAATTACAAT
This sequence comes from uncultured Muribaculaceae bacterium, assembly GCA_964457135.1. Lineage (GTDB taxonomy): Bacteria > Bacillota_I > Bacilli_A > RF39 > UBA660 > MGBC139354. The sequence continues at coordinate 30,612 of CAYWED010000001.1, read as the reverse complement.
AATAACTTATTCGCAAAAGTACCACTTAAAACTAAAAAAGAAGAAGATTACAAACAAATAGAAAAAATAAGCAAATGGCTAAAAGAAAACATAAATGAAAATAACAAAGCTTATATGATTACTCATAATAATACACACAATCCAGATAAATTTAGAAATTTTTATATGCCAGACAAAACGATAAGTAATTTTCTTCCATACGGTTCAGCAATACTAGGAACGCATATGTTTCCAGTAGACCTTTTTGATGCTACTTATATTATTACTACTTCACCTTTTGAACCAGTTTCAATAGAAGAAAGTTACAATAAAGTATTTAACGAACTAGTCCAGTTAGGAAAATTTGAGCTAATAAAAACATTTAACATGAATAACAATATAAATATGCTAATTTATAAAAGGGTTAAACCAGTAGATTTAATAGAAACAAAAATGTATCTAGATGAAATTTCAAATAAAACAAAAGAATTTAAAAATTTATATGAAGATGTTATAGTAGAATATATAAGAGATAACAATTTAAATTAAAAGAGAAATCAATGAAAATTATTAATTACAGGTGGAACAGTATATACTAGTAGACATACAAGAAATATTAAGAAATGATTATGAAGTTGTAATAATTGATAATCTATCAAATTCGAAAATAGAAGTTGTAGAAAAATTAAAACAATTATCACAAAAAAATTCACTTTTATAAAAGGAGATGTTTGTGATTATAACACATTAAAAAACATATTTGAGCAAAATAAAATAGATGCAGTAATTCACTTTGCAGGATATAAAGCTGTAGGAGAATCAGTTGAGAAACCAATTAAATATTATGATAATAATTTAAATTCTACAATTAACTTAAATAAAAGTAATGCAGGAATTTAATTGCAAAAAAATAGTATTTTCTTCAAGTGCAGCGGTATATGGTATTCCTGCGACTCTTCCTCTAACAGAAGATTCCCCACTATCAACAATAAATCCATATGGTACAACAAAGTTAATGATTGAAACTATTCTTAAAGATTTATATAATTCAGGTAACGGATGGAACATAACAATACTTAGATACTTTAATCCCCTAGGTTCTGAAACAAATGGACTATTAGGAGAAGACCCACAAGGTGTACCAAATAACCTAATGCCTTACATCGTAAGAGTAGCAACAAAAGAATTAGATTGCCTTAACATTTTTGGTAGCGATTATGATACTCCAGATGGAACAGGTGTAAGAGATTATATACGTGTTGTTGACTTAGCAAAAGATCACATAAAAGCACTAGAAAATAAGAAACAAGGATTAAACATATACAATTTAGGAACTGGAAAAGGAATTAGTGTATTAGAACTCGTTACAACATTTGAAAAAGTAAATAATGTAAAAGTAAATTATAACTTTACGAGTAGAAGGTCAGGGGACGCAGCCTCCTGTTATGCGGATTCTTCAAAAGCACAAAAAGAACTCAGTTGGTTGCCAGAAAAAAGTATAGAAGACATGTGTCGTGATTCATATAATTTTATATTAAAAAATGAAAAGAGAATATAAACATGAATATTCTCTTTTGCATTACAAATAGCATCTAACTCTTATATATAATTATTATAAAAATTGTATATATTATGATTCACTCGTGCCGTTTTTTTGCCTCAAACATATTTTTGTTTACATTTTAGCGGACATATGATAAAGTGTTAATTAGAAGGAGGTGAAAACAAAAGTGGATAATAACAATAAATTTCTACCAGCATATAGAGATATCATGTTTAAAAACTTATTTGGAGTACAGGAAAATATAGAATTTGTAACAGATATGTTAGAACGACTTCTTGATTTAGAACTAGGTAGTTTAAGTGGTGCAGTAGTAACTAACAGTGTTAAATTAAACAAAGAAACAGTAGAAAACAAACATTTTGAAATGGATATATTTATAAGATTTGCAACTGGAGAAGAAATAGTATTAGAAATGCAAAATACATACGATGAAGATTCAGAAATTAAAAATACAATGTATCTTGCAGGTTCAATATATAAAAGTTTAAAAGTAGGAGAAGACTACAAAGAAGCAAAGAAAGTATCAGGAATAACATTTACGAAAAATATGGAAATTAAGTCTCATAGGAAGAATAAACTAATACAAAGATATTTCCTAACAAACGAAAATGATATAAACGATAAAATATTACCTGAACTATACAGTGTAATGATAGTAAACCTTGAATATGTTTGTGAAGATTTTAAAGAAGTGCCAAGTGGATTTGTAAGTTGGATGAAATTCTTAAGTGCAAATACATTAGAAGAAATGTATGAAGTATCAAAAGAAAATATAGTTCTTACAAAGGCATATAAGGAGTGTAGAAGATTTATGAATTTAGATTACGTACAAAACTTTGAAGCAGATGAAAAGTTAAGAAGAAGTAGAGAACTAAGGCATATAGAAGAGGCAGAACAAAGAAAAGCAAAGGAAATGGCCTTTAAAATGTTGAAATCTGCTAAAGATATTGATGAAATTATCGAGTTTACTGAATTAACCAAAGAAGAACTATATGAGTTAGTAAAAGAAGATTCAATCTTAGGCAAAGTCTATCCTAATTATGAAAGCTTTAAACAAATAGATTACATACAAAATTTTGAAGCAGATGAGAAATTAAGAAGAAGTAGAGAAAAAAGACACCTAAAAGAAGCAAAAGAAGAAGGCCTTTCTCAAGGAGAAAAGAGAAAAACAATAGAAATAGCTAAGAAAATGCTTGAAAAAGGGAAAAGTTTTGATGAAATTAATGAATATCTTGACTTAACAGAAGAAGAAATCAATAATCTAAAAATAGAGATCGAGTAAAAATAAAATCAGGTTAAAAGGGAATATAATTAAAATAAACATATTCTCTTTTACTTTGACGAAATTAGTACAATAAGCGACAAATAGAACTTAATATTACAAAATTGTCATTTAGAAGTCATATTTCTAGTGGTATAATTATATTTAAGTGGTAATTATGAAAATAAAAAGATATAACCCAAACACCGAAACAGGACTTACGACAGTAGAAATCAATGAAAGAAAAAAATCAGGTTTAGTAAATTGTGATAATAGCCCTAAAACAAAATCTATAAAAGAAATACTAGCTTCAAATATTTTTACATTCTTTAATTTTTTAAATATAACACTGGGCATCTCAGTATTACTTGCTGGTTTTCTTTTTGATGTCCCAAAAGAAGGAATAAAAAACTGTCTTTTTATGGGAATAATATTTGTAAACACAATGGTTAGTATCATAGAAGAAATAATATCAAAAAAAATAATAGATAGATTATCAATTCTCTCAGCCTCTAAAGTAAGCGTTGTAAGAAATGGAAAAATAGAAGAAAAAGAAATAAATGAATTAGTCCTAGATGACATAACAATATTAAGCCCAGGAAAACAAGTGGTTTGTGATAGCATTTTCTTAGGTGAAGAAATTGAAGTAAATGAGTCATTCATAACAGGAGAATCTATTCCTGTAACAAAAACAAAAGGAGAAATGTTATTAAGTGGTTCATTTATAGTAAGTGGAACAGGTTATGCTAAAGTAGAACACATAGGAAGTGACAATTACATCTCTAAAATTTCTACTGGAGCAAAATATGTAAAAAAATCAAACTCAGTAGTAATGGGTTCATTCACTAAACTTTTAAAAATAATCTCTCTATTTATAGTCCCAATCGGTATTGTAATGTTTGCAAAAGAACTAAATGTCTCAAATTTTGATGTTACAAGTTCAGTCTTTGGAACAACTGCAGCCATAATTGGAATGATACCAGAAGGATTAATATTACTAACAACATCGGTAATGGCAGTAAGTGTAATAAGACTTAGTAAATACAAAGTACTTGTACAAAAACTAGAAGGAGTAGAATCCCTTGCAAGAGTAGACATAATATGTTTAGACAAAACAGGAACACTAACTGAAGGAAAAATGAAACTTACTAAAGTCATTCCTTACGACAAAACAAATACAAGAAAAATAAACAAAATACTAATAGAAATCTCTACAAATTCAAAAGACTCTAATGCTACTATAGATGCAATAAAAGAAGAGTACACCAGCACTTCTAACTGGAAAGTAACCGAATTTATACCATTTTCAAGTGGAAGAAAATTTTCAGGAATTAAATTTGAAAATAAAGGAGTTTATTACCTAGGAGCACCAGAAATACTATTTTCAAAAAATAAAAAAATTTTAGAATCTTCTAAAGAATATCAAAGTGAAAGTAGAGTTCTAGTCTTAGCCGAAGGTAAAACTCTAAGCAAAAATCCAAAAGGATTAAAATTACTTGCTTTCATATTAATAGAAGACATAATAAGAAAAAACGCCTCTTCCACAATAAAATATTTTCAAAAAGAGGGTGTAATTGTAAAAATAATAAGTGGAGACTCATTAGAAACAGTAATGTCCATATCAAATAAATGTGGACTAACAAATTTAAAAGGCATTGATGTAAGTACAGTAAACGGAAACTCACTAAAAGAACTAGTAGAAGACACTGACATATTTGCAAGAGTTAATCCATTAGAAAAAGAATTAATAATAAAATACTTACAAGCAAATGGACACACAGTAGCAATGACTGGAGATGGAGTTAATGACGTTTTAGCCTTAAAAGCAAGTGACTGTGGCATATCTTTAAGAAATGGAACTGACTCAGCAAGAAATGTAAGTGAACTAGTCTTACTTGATTCTAACTTTGATTCTCTTCCTCAAGTTGTAAGAGAAGGAAGAAGAACAGTAAACAACATTGAACGTTCAGCCTCATTATTACTTGTAAAAACTATTTATACATTACTACTTATAATTTTAAGTATAATCTTTTCTCGTAAATATTTCTTTGTACCAATACAATTAACACTAATAACAAATTTCACAATAGGAGTTCCATCATTTATATTAGCCCTAGAACCAAACAGCGAGCGTATTACAGGGAACTTTCTAAAAAAGATTTTAAGTAGAAGTCTCCCAGTAGCCCTAACTGTATTTATAAACATTTTATTGGTCACAATATTACAACCAATACTAGATTTATCTCATGAACTAACAAGCACATTATCAGTTTACTTAACTTGTATGATTGGGTTTATATACTTATTTAAAATATGTGAACCATTTAACGGTTATAGAAAAGCCTTATATGCATTTTTAATAATTGGATACTCAATATGTGCTCTCTTTGGCCATGATTTCTTTAATATATCAGATACCTCTATTACCTCCGTAATTATCTTCGTAATCTTATCAATTTTATCAGTATTCATATATAAATTATTAGACTTTTATATAACTAAACTTATCTATAAAAAACATCAAAATAACGAGAAAACTAAGAAAAACGTGCAAAATGCACGAAAATAATAAGAAAAAACGTGCAAAATGCACGAAAAATCAACTTAACATCTCATAAAGATAAAAAAACTTTATCCATAAATCTTTATAATAATGTTAATTAAGATGATTACAATTTTTAACAAAATTTACAACTAAACCTAACACTGTGGTATAATATAACTAACTTAATGGAGGTTTTATGAAAAAAATAACAATACTTTCTCTTCACCTAGGAGTAGGTGGAATAGAAAAATACATCTCTAGTTTATCAAAAATACTTGAAAATGACTATGAAATAGAATTAGTAATAACCTATAAATTAAATAACTCTCCATCTTTTTCTTTTAGTAACAAAGTGAATATTACTTATCTAATAGACGGAGGACCAAACAAAGAAGAAATACACCGTGCATTAAAAAGACATAAAATATTTAAACTAGCCCGAGAACTCTTTAATGCTGCAAAGATTTTATATCTAAAAAAGACAAAAACAAAAAAAGCAATTAAAAATATGCAAACTGACTATTTAATCACTACTAGAAATTATGAAACAAAACTTGTAAACAAATTATTAAAAAGCAGTGACATAAAAAAAATTGCAACAACACACAGTTATCCAACAAAAAAATTTAAAAAAGAACTTTTAAAAATAACAAAAAATTACGATAAAATTATAACAGTAAGTAAAGAAATAGAATCAATTTATAAGAATGAAATAGGAGACAAAGCAGAGTGTATTTATAATTTCATAGATGAATTAAGTAAAGAAAAAAATAACCTAAACACTAAAAACATAATTGCGGTTGGAAGATTATCACAAGAAAAAGGATTTCTTGACTTATTTGATATAATGAGTGAAGTTGTAAAAAAAGATAAAGATGTTAAACTTACACTTGTAGGAGATGGACCTGAAAAAGAAAGTATCATAGCGAAAATTAAAGAATTACACCTTGAAAGCAATGTTAATCTAACAGGTTTTCTAAATGCCAAAGAAGTTGAAGCATGTATGCTAGACAGTAGTATATATGTAATGACTAGTTTTACTGAAGCATTACCACTTGTCCTAATAGAAGCAATGAACTCATCACTCCCAATAATTGCATTTGACTCTGCTTCAGGTGCAAGAGAATTACTTGGTGATGGAACTGGAATTCTAATAGAAAATAGAGATAAAGCTGAATTTGCAAATGCTATTCTAAATTTACTATCTTCAAAAAAAGACCTAAAAGAATATAGTGAAAAATCAAAACAAAAAGTAAAGAGTTTCGACTCTAAAGAAATAAAAAAAGAATGGGATTCCATGCTAGAGGAAGTTGGCAAAAAGTCTAATAAAAAAGTAATGTTCATCTCATCCACTGGAGGACACCTAAATGAAATGTTGATGCTAAAAAGTATGTTTAAAAAATATAGATACTCCCTTATTACTGAAAAAACTCCAACAACAAAAGATTTAAAGAAAAAATATGGTAGAAGAAACGTTAAATATTTAGTTTATGGAACTAGAAAACATTTTATTACTTACCCATTTAAACTACTAATAAATTGTTTTAAAAGCCTATATTTGTTCTTAAAATTTAGACCAGACTTTGTCCTAACTACAGGAGCACATACAGCAGGACCAATGTGTTGTATAGCACACCTATTTAAGAAGAAAGTAATATACATAGAAACATTTGCAAACAGTGAAACACCAACAGTAACAGGAAAAGCAGTCTATAAATTCGCCGACCTTTTCATAGTGCAATGGGAGAGTATGTTGAGTGTTTATGACAAAGCTACATTTGGGGGGTGGATATATTGATATTTGTAACAGTAGGAACTCAAGATGTATCATTCGATCGACTAATTAAAGCAGTTGAAAAACAAATAAAAAAAGGCACAATTAACGAAGAGGTTATAGTACAAAGTGGATGTTCAAAATACACTAGTGATAAAATGAAAATAGTAAACTATATGAGTCCTGATGAATTTGAATCAACAATAAAAAAAGCAAGAATTATAATCACACATGGAGGAGTAGGAACTATAATAGATTCTATAAACAAAAATAAAATTGTAATCGCGTGCCCAAGACTTGCAAAATACAAAGAACACACAAACGACCATCAACTACAAATAATAAATAAATTTAGTAGTATGGGCTACATCATTCCATGTAAAGACCCAAATAAACTAGATGTTTCACTAGAAGAGGCAAAAATCTTTAGACCTAAAAAATATGTAAGCAATACACAAAATATGATTAATCTAATAGAAAATTTCATTGATAATAATTAAGGTTAGACTATTTAACTTCAAATAGTCTTTTTAAAATCAATAAAAAATTGTATAATTATAATAGGTGATGATATGAAAAATATGAAAGTAATGGATGGAAATGAAGCTTGTGCGACTGCTGCTTATAATTTTACTGAAGTTTGTGGAATATATCCAATAACACCATCAAGTCCAATGGCAACACTTACGGATAAGTGGTCAAGTTCTAATAAAAAGAACATCTTTGGTGAGAGAGTAAAAGTAGTAGAAATGCAAAGTGAAGCAGGTGCTGCAGGATTTGTTCACGGATCTCTTCAAGGTGGAAGTTTAACAACGACATTTACTGCATCTCAAGGGCTTCTATTAATGATTCCATCAATGTATAAAATAGCAGGAGAATTACTCCCTGGAGTTATCCACGTAGCAGCAAGGAGTTTATCTACACACGCTCTTTCAATATTTGGAGACCATCAAGACATCTATGCCACAAGAATGACAGGATTCGCACTGCTTGCAAGCACAAACGTACAAGATGCCTACTACTTAGCCTTAGTAAGCCATTTATCAGCAATAAAAGGAAGTATCCCATTTCTTCATTTCTTTGATGGATTTAGAACAAGTCACGAATTAAACAAAATTAACATTTTGAGTGAAGAAGACATAAAATCTTTAATCGACAAAGATAAATTAAAAGAATTTAAAAGTCGTTCAATAAACATAGGAAAAAGCATAACAAGAGGAACAAGTGAAACAGAAGACGTATATTTTCAAAACACTGAGGTAAGAAACACTTACTATAACAATTTACCTGACATAGTAAACGAATATATGGAAAAAATAAATGAGTTAGCAGGCACTGAATACAAGCCATTCACATACTACGGTAACCCTCGTGCCAAAAATATAATAGTTGCAATGGGGTCAGTAATAGACACTATAAAGTTAGTAGTGGATGATCTTAATAAAAACGACGAAGAAGTTGGTGTAATAGAAGGTCACCTTTATAGACCATTTAGTGAAAAATACTTTCTAAACGTACTACCTAAAACGACAGAAAAAATAACAGTATTAGATAGAACAAAAGAAGCCGGTTCATTTGCTGAACCACTTTACCTAGATGTATGTGCAACTCTAAAAGGCGAAGACATAGAAATAGTAGGAGGTCGTTACGGATTATCTAGCAAAGACACAAGTCCAAAAGAAATAAAAAGCGTTTTTGACAATATGAATAAGCACAAAATGAAAGACCACTTCACATTAGGAATAATAGATGATGTAACTAACACAAACTTAGAAATAAAAGACTATAAACTAGACAAAAAATGGAAAGAAATCAAAATATTCGGTTTTGGTAGTGATGGAATGGTAAGTGCAAGCAAAAACATCTTAAAAGTAATAGGCACTAAAGATGGAAACCACGTACAAGGTTACTTTGAATATGACTCTAAAAAAAGCGGGGGAGTAACAATAAGCCATCTAAGAATTAGTGACACACCTATAAATGCACCATACTACCTAACAGAACCTAACTTAATAGTTGTATCAAAAGACTCCTACCTACAAAAATATGATGTACTAGAAAATATTAAAAACAAAGGAATATTCTTACTTAACACAAACAAAACAGATGAAGAGTTAAACAAATTTATATCAAACAGTGTAAAAGAAATTATAAAAGAAAAAAACATAAAATTCTATGTAACAAATGCTGAAGACTTAGCAAATAAATACAATCTAAGAGGAAAAATAAATAACATAATTGCAATTTATGTATTAAAAATGCTAGGTGCAAGTGAAAGTGATTTAGTTGCCTTTAAAGAAAATATCAAGTCATTATATAGAGGTAAAGGAGAAGCAGTAGTTAATGCTAACCTTAATGCTTTAGATGAAAGTATAGACTACTTAAGAGAAATAGACACAAGTACTCTTACTCCATCAAAAGAAATCAAAAAAGAAGATGATACTATACTTAATCAAATGCTAACAAGAAGAGGAAATATGCTTAAAGTATCTGACTTTTTAGACCATGCTGATGGAACATATGAAGGTGGCTCTAGTGCTAGTGACAAAAGAAAAGTTTCGGGTAATGTCCCAAAATGGTGCAAAGAAAACTGTATCGAATGTAACCAGTGTGCATTTATTTGTCCTCATGCAGTAATAAAACCTTTCTCTCTAACTGAAAATGAAATCGAACATTCCGTCATTGAAAAAGAAGACACTATTGTCTCTATAGGAGAAGAAAATAAAAGCTTCTTCTTAGGAATAAATACTGATAATTGTACAGGTTGTGGACTATGCACTAAAGTATGTCCTGGCAAAAACGGAGAAAAAGCTCTTGTAATGGACAAACCTGACGAAGAACAAGACAAAATATGTGACTATTTAACTGAACATTTTAGTAATAATACACCTTTTCCTAAATTTACAGTAAAAGGCTTAGGTTTTGAACATCCAGTATTTGAGTTTCCAGGTGCATGCGCAGGATGTGGAGAAACAATATACTTAAGAACGCTTACCGAACTATATGGTAGTGAAATAGTAATAGCCAATGCGACAGGTTGTTCATCAATATATGGAGCAAGCCTACCTTGTACACCATATAAAATTCCATGGATTAGTTCACTATTTGAAGATAATGCAGAATTCGGTTTAGGAATTCACACATCTTATAAAACAGCAAGAAACAGAATAAAAGAAATAATGTTCGAAACAAAAAACGAAGTAGACAAAGATACAAAAGCGATTTTCAAAACATGGCTAGATAACATGGAAGACTCTAAAATTACACTAGAAATTAAAGAACAACTTAAAAAGAAAAATATAAGAGAAGATTTAAAAGAATTATTAGATTATATTCCAGCAAGAACTGTTTGGATTGTAGGTGGAGATGGCTGGGCTTACGATATTGGATTTGGTGGACTAGACCACGTACTTAGAACTAATGAAAACGTAAAAGTATTAGTATTAGATACTGAAGTATATTCTAATACTGGTGGACAAACATCAAAGTCAACTCGCACAGGAGCAGTTGCTGAATTTTCTAGCAAAGGAAAACTAAAACCTAAAAAGGATTTATTCCAAATAGCAATGAATATACCAAATGTATATGTTGCTAGCATTAGTGCGGGTGCTAACCAAATGCAAACTATAAAAGCATTCAAAGAAGCAGAAGAACACATTGGACCTAGTGTAATAATTGCATATAGCCCTTGTATTGCACATGGAATAAAAGGAGGATTATCAAGTAGCATAGAAGAACAAAAACTATTAGTAGAAAGTGGCTACAATATTTTAATGAGATATAATCCTGAAACAAAAAAACTAGACATCGACTCTAATGTTCCTAACTTTGGCTTATATGAAACAGTATTTGCAAAAGAAATGAGATATAAAAATCTAGAATTAATAAATGAATTAGAATACGAAAGACTATACAACGAAAACATGAAAAATGCAAAAGAAAGATATGAATATTATGAAAAACTAAGTAAAGAAGATTTTCAAGAGACAACTAATCACAAAGAATATATATAAATTAAAAAGACCTTATAAACACAAAAATTTACAAGGTTTTAAAATACATAAAAAAGGATAGCCCCCCTGAGAGCTATCCGGAAAAAAGAATAAAAAGGGGTTGGCTAGTGTGATACTAGCACCAATTCGCCTAAAGTGAATTGGTAAGTCTATATACTAAATTAAAAGTGTTAATTTGTCAACATTTTTTTGCTTATTTTTGCTTATTTTTCTCAAAAAAATTTATCCTGTACTATAATTAATACCAACACATACATATATCTATATAGATAATAACACCATTGCTTAAAAGCATATTTTTTGTTATTATATTACTCGTAAAAAGAAATTCTACTATAAAAATTATAGGAGGGTATATATGAATGAAAACTTTGATTTAAAAAATAAAGTTAAACTATTTATGGTTTTTGATATCTTAGGAGATATAATAAGAACAGGTCCACAACTTTGGTATGTTAAAAGAGAAAGATTGGAAGATGTTAAAGACCACATATTAGATTTAATACTAATAGCAAGAATATTAAAAAAATACTTTCCAAAAAATATTGATTTTGACAAACTTATTGACTATATAATATGCCATGATTTACCAGAAGCCATAACTGGAGATATTACAAAATTTGAGGGTATATCTAATGAAGAAAAACAAAGAGTAACGAGTATTGCTATAGAGTATTTAGTAAGTAAATTTTCTAGTGTTTTAGATTTTTCAAGTATCCTAAATAATTATGAAAATAGAAACGACTTAGAGGCTAAAATTGTACATATAATCGATAAAGTCCATAGTGCTACTACATTTATAAAATATCAAAGTGAATCTAATATCGATGTTAATAATCCAAACATAATACCCGAATTAAGATACCTTCCATTTGTAAATGAAAGAATAAATGAAGGAAAAGATGTTGCTGACATATTTTTTGAATTTCACATGAGAGAAGTAAAAATTACTGATGAAGAATGTCAAAAATATAACATCACAAGAAGTGACGCAGATATTATAGTAAATGCTATAGCAGCTTTTGCAACTGAATTATATAATCAAAAACTAAATGGTACTCTACTAGCTCTAAAAGATGACTTTCCATCTTCAGCAAAAATCTATAATAGAAAGTTTACAAATTAACAAAAAACTCACTACAAGAGTCTGTAATGAGTTTTTAATTTAACCCTTGTTTACCAAAAGGATGCTTTAGTTTATTTTTAATCTCACTTTTTAAAATATTAACTGCTTCATCATATATATGCAAAGCATCCTTTTCACTAACATCTAATTTATTAACAATATCTTCTACAATAATATCCTTATTTTTCTTGCTTATAAAAAACTTACTCTCAAAAATACTGTTAATAACTAGTGCTTTATCCACACTAATTTCAAGCCTCTCAGATAAAATGTTAACAAACTCGCGTTTATTCACTTCTCATCACCATACATCTTTCCATTAGAATCAATTTGGATTAAATATCCATATTGAAAAATATAAGCCATACTGAATAAGAACAATATTTGAATTAAATCAAATAACTCAAACTGAACGTTTAGATTAATACCCATAAGGATTTCAAAAATAGAACCACCCAAATAAGGTAAAGCAATAAGACTAATTAAATAATAGGCCATTCTTTTAATATGCTCAACATTTTCTAAAGTAAATGGTGTATCGCCTACATATATATTATTAAATAATTGTCCTAAATGATTAAAAGTAAAACTACCAAGCACCAAAGTAACAATCAAAATAGCAAAACCACATTCTACATATCCTATTATCATAATTTTAGAATTATTATCAAACACTTCTTTAATTTTCATTAAAGTGCTAATTTCACTTTCATCTGCTATTACCATATCCTTATACTTTATTGAAACGTCTTTGGCAGTTTCAGTTATAACAATTTTATCGTTAGACCACTTAAAACTAATTTCATTCTCGTTAACATCAAAACTATTAACAATAAAAGGAACTACTAACATACTAATTCCAACAAGCCCTATACCAATAAAAACAAAAATTCTACATACTTTGGCAATAATAGAAATTGCTTTACTAAGTCCTTTCATCTTACTTTGTTGTTCTTTTTTAAATTTAACTACACTCATCTTTACATCTTCATCTAACGAATCCATATCAATAATACTATCATTTACCAAATCATTAATATTACATTTAAAAATCTTACACAACTCTAAAATATTATTCATCTCAGGATATGCGTCTCCTGTTTCCCACTTAGATACACTTTGTCTTGATACATTAACTTTCTCTGCAAGCTCTTCTTGAGATATTTTCTTATATTTTCTAAGCTTTCTTAAATTATCTCCAAATTTCATTAGATTTCCTCCTTCATGTAGTAATTTTAAAATAAATTATATAATCAAACTATCAACTTTCAGTTGCACTTCTTAAATCCTCAAATAGTAAAAATTTAAATCTATAAAAAAGGCTAGTTATTCACAACTATAGCCTTGTAACTCTAATGCACTTTTAAGTTCACTATATGAACTATCTCTATTAAGACCTAATGAATCAAAATATTTATTAGTACCTGTACTTAATCTTATTCCTTTACTTGTACTTTCTACTTGCATTTTTCCACTAGCCTTCATTTGACTTATTAAATTTTGTTTATAGTCTTTATATTCTTCAGGTATTATAACATCTATAGAAATAAACATACTTCTTACTTTATTGTTATTTACTTTAGCTTTTAAAGTAGTAACACTTTCCATTTCATAAAACTCTCCATTAACACTACATGTTAATGTTTTAGTATTTTTAGAATCTTTTATACTAAACATCACCAGTGCAAATAATACTACTGTAATAATCATTAAAATATGTCTTTTTTTCATAGTTAGCCTCCTATTATTTAACCTCTTTCATTATAGTTTCTTCATTAGTAGCGCCTACAAACTCTTTTGTAACCTCTCCATTCTTTATAATTAGAATAGTAGGGTATGCTTGTATATTATATTTGCTAACTATTTCTTTAGTATCATCCACACTAGCATTAGCACTTACTACTTTAATGTCTTCATTATTTTTAGCAATATTTATCATAGTAGGGAGCATTGTCAAACAAGGCGGACAACTATTAGAGAAAAATTCTAGTATTACAGGTTTATCTGCATTTATTACTTCTTCCTCAAAATTTTCATCAGTTACATGTATTATATTAGCACCTGCCATATCATCTTCATTTGCAGTTTCATTACCTACAAAATAATATAAAAAAGTTATCCCACATAATACTAGTACAAATAATATTACCTCAATTATTAATTTTATTTTTTTCTTATCCATTATCTTTACTCCTTTATTTTACTATTCCTATTATACCATTAATAATATTAAAACACCCATATAATATAAGAAAACCACCTGCTATTTTATTTATAATATTGTAGTGTTTTTTTATAAAATCAAAAGTTCCTTTTATCTTCTCCATAAACAAAGTTGTTACTATAAATGGTAAACCTAAACCTACTGAATATATAAATAAAAGTAATGCGCCCTTTAAAACACTTCCAGTAGAACTAGCAAGAATTAATGCAGAAGATAAAAATGCTCCTATGCATGGCGTCCAAGTTAAAGAAAAAAGCATACCAAATAATGTAGATGTAATAAAAGTTAAGTTTGTATCTCTTTGTTTCATTCCTTTCGTTTTATTAAGAAATTTAACAAATATAACTCCCATATAATTAAGGCCTATTACTGTTAATAGTACTCCTAAAACAATATTTATATAATTTGAATAACTATGAATGAGCCTCCCAAAACTTCCTGCAAAAACTCCTAAAAGTATGAAAATTATACTAAACCCCAAAACAAATCCTAAAGAATTAATTAAAGCCTTTTTAGTGCTTTTACTTTCAGCCATAAAATATGATAAATATACAGGTATCATTGGTAAAACACAAGGTGATATAAAAGATGCAATACCTTCAACAAATGTTATTAAATACTCCATAAATAACTCTCCTAATTCATATTATAAGTATAGCAATAAATAATTTTATTTTCAATTAACCACTAATTTAATATCAAAATAATCTATTTTTTAATTTGATAAATATCATATAATATATCTTCACCATTAATCTCATTTTTCAATATTTTTACAAAAGTATCTTTATCATAATTTTTTAAAATCATATCAAAAAGGAAAGCATACTGATTATCATCACAAACACCATTAAGAGCATCATCCTTACTAGGCATATCAACATTTTTATTTACCCATTGTCCACTTAAATAACATGCAGCACCTTCCCAAATAAAATTAGCAGGATAATTCCCCTTACAAAAGATAGAGTGTACTACATGGACAAACTCATGAACTAAAACTTTTTTATAGTCTTCTAAACTTTCACTCTTATGAGTTGTATTTTTATAATCATTAAATGAAACCAAGTAAATTTTATAAGCGTTATTACCACATACAGTAAATCCTACTACCCAATCATGTGGAGTACCTTCATAACACCAATAATCATTATCTAATTTTTTTTTAGTTGGTACTACTGTAATATTAATTTCATTTTTATAAGGATAGATATTAAAAAATGAATAAATATCTTCGACTTCAGAAATAAGATAAGTAAATACCTCATCAATAAAATTAATAGCTTCTTTATCATAATTAATAATTATATTTTTAAATTTCTTTTTCATAAAAACCTCTCCTATACAAATTCACTTTCTTTGTTTTTGATTACTATATTTTATTGCATAATTTAATATTGTATCAACACCATAAATATAATCTTCTTCAGTTTGCTCAACTACAATATCAGGCCGATAAATGTATGGTTTTAAAATATCTTCTGTTACTTTAGAATTAAATTCTTCTTTAGATTTAATTCCTATATCATAGACTGGATGAAAATAACACTCTGAAATTGAAAAATTATAATTATCAATATTTATCCAATGCGAATTTCCAAAACAATTAATAGGAGTACTTATTTCTTCTCCAATAGTAACTGCCCCTAATTTAATTAAATCCATTAAAGCATATCTTCCAGCAGAAAAAACTCTATAATCAGTTAATGCAATTAACTCTTTATCTTTATGTTCACATAAAAAATCCATTAGAATTTTATTAAAAGCAGAATTTCCACCTGTATTACCTCTTAAATCTATGATTATTTTGTCTATATTAATCAAATCCAACTTTCTCATATTATTTACTGCAGTTTCTATTTGTTGTTTAAATTTTGGTTGAACTGAACTATGGTTATATATTAATACGTCATCTTCTATTCTGAAAGTTGCATTATCTCCATATAAATATTTATCATAATCAAAGTTATCTTTATATTCTTCATCTTTTTTAAAAGTTCTTGTTATTTCTTTTCCATCAAAAGTTAAAATTTTAAAAGTCAGTTTATCACATTTTCTTAATGAAGGCAAACCAAACAAAATTATAGAGTTAAATAAATATTTTTCAAGTTCATATCTTCTCTTTCCTTCTGTCCCATAAGTAATCACACTATCTAATTCTTCAATGATTTTTTCAATACTAACATCATTTATAGAAATTAATTTTCCTGTTTTTAACTCATTTGGATAGTTAATAAGTACATCATTATTAAAAATTTTAAAGTTAATTGGTAACGGAAACTCTATTGCAGATTTAGTATGTGCGTCTGACTTTCCACTTAATCTTTTTATTATATAATCTATAAAATATTTAAAACCATATATATCATTTATTTCCATTTTTGATATCAACTCGCTTACAATTTTATTTAATTCTTCTTCTGTTATTTCATGCCATGGATTAATATGAATCTCTTTATATTTGTTAATAAATTCTTCATAAATCTTTTTATATTTTGCACTTATCAAAAATAAACACTCTCCTTATTAAACTAATCGTTATAAACTTATTTTACCACAAAAAAACAAACCAATAAAACATATTGATTTGTTTATAAAACTCTATAACTCAAACTGTGAATTATAAAGCGCAGCATAACTTCCGTTTTTCTTCATCAACTCTTCATGATTACCTTGTTCAACAATATTTCCATCTTTCATAACAAGAATTAAATCAGCATTCTTAATTGTAGATAACCTATGCGCTATTATAAATGATGTTCTGCCTTCAGTTAACTTATCCATTGCCTTTTGAACTAACTCCTCAGTTCTAGTATCAACATTACTTGTAGCCTCATCTAAAATTAAGAATGGACTATCTTCAATCATACCTCTAGCAATAGTAATAAGTTGTCTTTGTCCTGCTGAAACACTATCATAATCATTTATTACAGAATCATAACTATTCGGAAGTGTCCTAATAAAATGGTCAAGCCCGACTTCTTTACACACCTCTTTAATTCTTTCTTCACTTATATTTTCACGGTTATAAACAATATTTTCTCTAACAGTCCCATTAAATAACCAAGTGTCCTGAAGAACCATTGTAAATAAACTATGAATATTTTCACGTGTTAATTCATTAATTGGAACCCCATCTATTAATATCTCGCCTTGATTTATATCATAAAATTTCATAAGTAAATTTACCATAGTAGTCTTGCCTGCACCAGTAGGCCCAACAATTGCAATTTTTTCACCTTGTTTAGCCTTAGCAGTAAAGTTATTAATAGTAGGCATTTCATTTCCATCATATTTAAACACTACATTTCTAAACTCAATGTTTCCCTTAACTTTTGATTTATCAAGTATTTTAGAAATATTACTTTGGTCACTCATCTCTTCTTCATCTAAAAATTCAAATACTCTCTCACTAGCAGCAGCAGTAGATTGTAAACTTGTAAGCCCCTGTGCAATTTGCGATAAAGGAGAAGTAAATAGTCTTACATAAGTAATAAACGCAACTATAACTCCAAATGAAATACTTCCATTCATTGTAAGAAGAGCCCCAACTATACAAACAGCAACATACCCAAAATTACCAATAAAGTTCATAATAGGCATCATCATACCAGATAAAAATTGACTCTTTCTATTTGCATTACAAACATTCTTATTATATTCATAAAATTTATTATTAGCTTCATTTTTTCCATTATATACTTTAACAACATTTAATCCAGAATATACCTCTTCAATATGAGCGTTTAAGTTACCTAATTCTTCTTGTCTTTCTTTAAAATATTTTTGACTCTTACTTAAAATAACCATCATACCAATAAATCCAATTAAACTAGCCACAATAGCAGTAATAGACATAAGTACATTTGTAGTAAACATCATTATAATAGTACCTATAAATAAAGTAACAGCACTAACCAAACTACTAAGCGAATTATTCATAGTTTGTGCAATAGTATCTACATCATTTGTAACTCTAGAAAGCAAATCTCCAGTTTGATGTTTATCAAAATATTTAAGAGGCAATTTATTTATTTTCTTAGAAATTCTTGTACGAAGACTTCTTGCAAATTTATTAGAAACATCTGTCATACAAATACTTTCAAAAAATCCCATCAAAGCACTACTTGCATATAGAATCACTAAAAACATAACAATTCCTTTAATAGCATCTATATCCATAACTGGTTTAATTACACTTTGAATATTCTCTGGCAACTTATCTATTAAAGCATAAATCTCACTTGCTTCAGTCTCTTCAGTAACATTTCCAAAAATATTTAAAAACTCTATTTGGTCTTCTACACTAATATTTTTGCCATCTATTACAAAATCGTTAAGTAAAAATGCTAAGTAATTTTTATCCATATTTGCTACTACGCTATTTTGAAGATTATTATCAGTATTATCCATACCTGTACTAGGCATATTAACAGTTAAACTTTCATTAATTTTACTAGACAAAATTTCAGCGTTTTTAGTATTAACAACAAGTCCTTTTGATATTTCATCAGTTAAATCTGATAACTTATCAGGTGCAAGTATTGATAAAATAGAACTACCTACTGCTAAAAATAACCCAATAAATATAAGAACTTTATGTTTACTCATTTCTTTGAACAATCTTTTTATTGCTGCACCAAAATCATTTGCTTTTTCTCCTGTGTTCATTCCTCTTCCCATAGGGCCTTTTCTAGGAGGTCTATTTTTATGTTCATTATCTTTCATTCTCTAATTCCTCCTCTGATAATTGTGATAAAGCAATTTGCTTGTATACCTCACATGTTTTTAATAAATCTTTATGTTTACCTATTCCAGCTACACTTCCATTATCTAAAACTACGATTTTATCAGCATTCATAATAGTTCCAATTCTCTGTGCTACTATCAAACTAGTTGCATCTTTTGTATATTTCTTTAACTCTTTTCTTAAAACACTATCAGTCTTATAATCAAGTGCTGAAAAAGAGTCATCAAAAATATAAATTTCAGGATCTCTAGCAATAGCCCTTGCAATAGATAATCTTTGCTTTTGACCACCACTTACATTAGTACCACCACTAGCAATATGTGAGTCATACCCATCATCCATTTTTGTCACAAATTCTTCTGCCTGAGCAACCCTAATGGCATCTTTAATTTTATCATCACTTATTTTACCCTTGCCATTATCTCCGTAACTTACATTTGACTTTACAGTACCATTAAACATAACTGCTTTTTGAGAAACATAGCCAAGTTTATTATTAAGTGCTTCTTCTTCGTAATCTTTAACATTGACTCCATCAATTAAAACCTCTCCATCAGTTGCATCATAAAATCTTGGAATTAAATTAATTAAAGTAGACTTACCACTACCAGTAGAACCTATAAATGCAACTGTCTCTCCGCGTTCAGCCTTAAATGAAATATCCTTAAGTAAATACTCATCAGCATCAGGATACTTAAAACTCACATTCTTAAATTCAACGGTTCCAACTAAATTCGCCTCTCCCTTAAACTTCCCATACTTAATGCTAGTTTCTTTATCTAATACCTCATTAATTCTGTTAGCAGACACACTAGCTCTTGGAACCATCATAAATATCATGGCAAGCATTAAGAAAGACATAATAACTTGCATAGCATAACTACTAAAAACTACCATATCTCCAAACAATGTAATCTTATCAGCCATTAAAGCATCCTTAATTAAATTTGCACCTATAAAATAAATACTCAAAGTAAGTCCATACATAACTAAATACATAACTGGTTGCATAATCGCAAACATCTTTTGGTTAAATAATTGAGTTTTAGTAAGACTTTGATTCACTTCATCAAATTTATCCTCTTGATATGTTTCAGCATTAAAAGCACGCACAACTCTAATACCAGTTAAATTTTCACGAGTAGCATTATTTAGCCTGTCAGTTAACTTTTGAACAATCTTAAATCTAGGTAAAACAATTAACATCAAAATCCCAATAACACTAAGTAATATTACAACAGAAATTCCAGTAACAGCACTCCATTCCCAGCTTTTATTAAGAATCTTAGAAACAGCCCAAACAGCAGTAATAGGTGCTTTTAACATAAGTTGTAGTCCCATTGTAATAACCATCTCTACTTGAGTAATATCATTAGTAGTTCTAGTAATTAAACTACTCGTAGAAAATTCTTTAATTTCACTAGTTGATAAGTTTCCAATCTTTTTAAATAACTTTTCTCTAACATTCATAGAAAAAGTTGAAGCCACACCAGAAACTAAATAACCAGTAAAAATCGCTGTAATTAAACTTCCAAAAGCGCATAAAAGCATATATCCACCATTTTTAATGATTTCACTCATTTCGCTTCCTTCAGTTTGAACAAGTCTAGTAATCGCACTCATATAATCAGGCATCTTTAAATCTAACCAGACCTGAACTACAACTAAACACAAAATAACTATTACCAGTGCCCAATCTTTCTTATTAAAATTTTTAAGCAACTTAAACATACTTTATCCTCCTCTTATACTTATTGGTAACTTCTAATTAATATTTTTAATATTTTCTTTCATTTTATTTACAACATTAATAAAGTTTTCGAGTTCATCTTCACTAATATCCTTAGTTATAACTTTTTCAAGTTCTAGCATTCTTTTTTTATTTTTTTCAAAAATACTCCTAGTCTGATTACTAAGTTTAATAACTTTAGTTCTTGTATCAATTAAAGAAGTAGTCCTAATAATAAGGTTATTCTTTTCCATAGTTTGTAGTACTCCAGAAATAGTAGCCCTTCTTAAATTAAATACTTTCTCTAAATCTTTTTGCTCCACATCTTTTTCACTTTTTAAAATGTAATCTATTATTCTCATTTGAGTTGGAGTAGGAATATTTACCTTAATTTTTTCTTCATCAAGAATCTTAGTAAAAAAGTCTCTAGCAATCATACTCTCTAAACTCTTAATCTCAAATAAAACACTAATTTTATTCATGAGTTTTCGTCTCCTTAATATAGTCGCCTTATAACATAATATGCTCATATATTTATTTTGTCAATAGCCTTACAAAATTTACACAAAAAATTCACAAAAGCCATTTTGCACTTTTTGACATCACTTGCTTTTTATGGTACAATACATCTCAATTTGGGGGTTATTATGAACATAAATACAATATTAAAAAAATTAAGATATGAGAGTAATGAAATAGAAGAAATAATAAATACTTATAATTTAAAGGAATATGAAGAAGAACAAGAAAATAAACTAGAAACACTTTTTATTAAATTAAGTTATAAAGATAGTGAATATCAAAAAATAGTAAACAAATATCCATTAAATGACTTAAAAGAACAAACATTATATTATAAAGTTATAGAAATATATTTTTATTTTCTTAAACTAGATTTATCTAACTTAAATATAATTAAAATAACAAAAACTATGCCAACACTTTTTAGTTATGCTTTAGAAAAAACTGAAAGAAAAATCGAAGCTCTAATCAACCTAGGATATACTGAAGAACAAGTGCTAAAAATGATTATATCAGCACCTGAATTATGCAATCTTAGCATAGAAAATATTATGGATAAAATAAATTGCTTAATAAGAGTAGGCTATACAAAGAAAGATGTACTAAAAATGATTTTTACTTTTCCATCATTACTATCTATTAGCATAGAGAGCATAACAAACAAAATAAATGACTTAATGAGCCTTGGATACACTAAAGAAGAAGTATTAAAAATGACTACTGAACTACCAACTTTATTTGGACTAAGCATAGAAAACATAAAAGAAAAAATAAAGTTTTATGATGAAGTAGGATTACATGAAGTAGCAGTTCTAAGTCCTAAATATCTAATGCAAAGTATATCTCTTAGTTATGCAAGATATATGTTCCTTAAAGACAAAGGTGTAACTATAGATATGAGTAATTATAAAAAATTATTCTATGGTCAAAAACCTTTTGAGAGTCATTATGGAATATCAAAAAAAGAATTGCTAAGTATGTATAATTATGAAGAATATAAAGAAAAAGAAAACGAACAAAAATTACAACTTAAACTAAATTAAAAGACTTGAAAGGGGACTTTTATGAATAAAGTAGAAAAATTATTATTAGAACTAGGTTATTCTATAGAACAAACACAAAAAATCTTATCTCATTATGCACTAAAAAGGTATACTGAAGAAAGCCTATATAATAAAGTAATTGATATCTATGAACATTTACTAACTAAAGGTCACACAAAAGAAAAAGTAATAAGCATGACTTTTCGTGCACCTCAGTTATTTGGATTTAGTAAAGAAAACATGAATTCAAAAGAAAAATATTTTACTGATTTAGGATTTTCAAAAGCAACAATATTAAACTTTACAAGTCACTTTCCAGATATTTATGGAGTAAGCATAGAATCATTAAATAAAAGAATAGAAGATATGATTAATCTAGGGTTTGAGAGTATTGATGTAAAAAAATTCTTAAGAGCATACCCAGCATTACTAACGTATAGAGTAGACTATTTAAAAAATAAAATGCAAAACATAGAAGAGTTAGGTTTCACTTATCCACAAGTAATTAAATTAATAAAAATAAGTCCAACCATATTATGTTTAAGTAAAAAAACATTAAATAAAAAAATAAATGACATTATAAATTTAGGATTTAAAAAAGAAGATATTCCAAGTATTTTACTGTCATGTCCAACTATATTAAGTTACAGTGTTGCCTCAATAAAACAAAAAATTAACTTTCTAATTAATTATGGTTTTAGTAAAGAAGAAACACTAGAAATATTAAAAAAAGAACCTACTTTATTAAGTTATAGTTTAACTACTATAAAAGAAAAAATAAATACTATAAAGTCTTTTGGATTTGAAGACAAAGAAATAAGAAAAATCATAGAATATTTTCCATCAGTACTTGGATTCAGTATAGAAAATTTAAATGAAAAGTTAAGTTTTTATGCCTCTCATGAATTATTAGGCATTTTCACACTTTTCCCTAAAAATTTAATTCAAAGTGTAACTCTTAGTTATGCAAGACTTATGTATTTTGAAACTGAACTAAACTTACAAATAGACATGACTAACTTTAAAAAATTATTTTTAGGAAGTGCATCATTTGCCAAAAAATATAAAGTCACTAATAGAGAACTTATGGAAAAATACATATATAATAAGGAGGGCAAAACTTTAAAATTATGAAAACAACCAATATAGATTTAGAATATTTCTTAAAATCATTAGATTTAAATGAAAAAGAAATATCAAAGTTAATTAAAGATAATCCAATAATATTAACTCACACTATTGAAAATAAACAAGAAAAAATAGCCAATCTTTATCAATTAGGCTTATCTAAAAAACAAATACAAAGAATTGTTAAATTAAAACCTAGCATACTTATGAATAGTGTAGAAAACATAAAGAGTAAAGTAGACAACATAAGAGCAAATGGTTTTGACGGGGCTGCTACATTAAGAATCATATCAAAGTGTTTATCAGTATTTACTGAAAGCACAAAATCTATAAATAATAAAATAAATTTCTTCATAAACTTAGGATTTTCAAAAGACGAAACATTAAAACTAATAAAAGATAACCCTAGTATTTTAGGTTACAGCATAAAAACAATAGAATCTAAAATAAATACTATACTAAATTATTTTACTAAAGACGAAACATTAAAAATTATTTTGTCTTTTCCAAATTTTCTTGATTTAAGCACTAATACAATAATAGAGAAAATTGAATTTTACATTAATTTAGGTTTAAAAGAAATGATTATTATTAAACCTAAAAACTTAATGCAAAGTATTTCTTTAACTTATGCAAGATTAGAGTTTTTTAAAAACGAATTAGATTTAAAAATAAACATGCAAAACTATGAAAAATTATTTTGGGATGAAAAGACATTTAAAAAAATCTATAAAATAACAAAAAAAGAATTAATAGAAAAATATAATTATAACAATAGTTTAGAAACTAAAAATAATAAAGAAAAAGAAGAAAATTTTCCTAATAAATCAGATGAAATTTACACATTATTTAGTTTTTATGGATTAAATAAAAAAGAAATAAATCAAATATTACTCGTTAGTCCTACTATAATTAATTTAAGCATAGATAATATCAAAAATAAAATAGTTGAACTCAAAAACTTAGGCTTATCTAACTCTTCAATATGCAAAATAGTAAAAAGATGTGGATTTATATTTTTAAGAAGCAATGGCAATCTAAAAGAAAAATTTAATGCTATACAAAATTTAGGTTTCACAAAAGACGAAACACTAAGAATAATAACAATTTCTCCAAATATTTTTGGCTTAAGTATAGAAACAATAAAGAATAAAACAAATACTCTAGAAAGTTTAGGATTCACAAGATTTGAAGTGTTAAATATGTTAAAAACATTTCCTAGAATATTAGAAATGAGTATAGAAAATATAAAAGAAAAAGTTAATTTTTATACTAAAATAGAATTAAGAAATGTAATTATTACACACCCTGAAATATTATTACAAAGTGTACACTTAAGTTACGCTAGATTAAAGTTTTTTGAAGAAAAAGATATAATAATAAATGAATCAAACTATAGTAGATTATTTACCTGTCAAAAGAAATTTGAAAGTATATACCAAATAACAAAAAAAGAAATACTAGAAAAATATAACTATGAAGAATATATAAAAGGAGAAAGTTATGGAAGAATTATACAACTTAAACTTAAGTGAAAACACAATAAAAAGCATGCTCGAGTTAAATCCTAATATTAAAAATATTTCTAATAATGAAATAATTGAAAAAGAAATATTACTAGAAAATATTGGTTGTACACATGGAATGATTAGGAATATTATAAGCAGTAATTCATTATTTCTATCTGCAAATAATAAGGAAATACTTTTGTTATTTAAAACTTTATATACTTATAGTTTTGACACATTAAATATTTTAATAGATTCTAACCCTTACATATTGAATGTAAATCCAACTGATTTAGAGAATTACATAAAGAAGAGAATTCAAAATGGAGAATCACTAGAAGATATAGTAGATGAATTAGATGGAAATCCACTAATATTTAATGAGCTCTAGTAATAAAAAACAAACATTTTATTTTCTCTAAACTTTCACAAAAACTTCATTGACAAACATATCTTCGCATAGTAGAATGTAAGTTAAGGAGGGTAGTCATGGATTTAAAAGCATTAAAGGGTTTAGGAGAAAAAAATGAACTTATTTTAAATAAATTAGGTATATATAGTATAGAAGATTTACTAGAAGATTACCCTTATAAATATGTTGAATATAAATTAAATGATATAAAAGAGGCAGTTGATGGAGAGGCTGTTATAATAGAAGGAAAAATAGATAGTGTTCCAATTGTAAGAAGATTTCGTGCTAAACTAAATAGTCTTAGTTTTAGAATTTATTCAAGTAATAAAATAGTAAACGTTGTAATTTATAATCGTGCATTTCTAAGTAGGAGTTTAACCCCTGGAAAATTAATAACAATAATGGGAAAATATGATGAAAGAAAAAATACAGTGACGGCAAATAATATAATTTTAGAATCTGTAAAAGAAGGAAGCATAGAAAGTAAATATCATCTTGTATCGGGAATTACCAATAAACAATTATCAAAATACATAGATAATGCTTTAGGTTACAGCATAATAGTTGATGATTATGTTCCAGAAATGTTTAATGAAAAATATAAATTTTTATCAAAAAGTGAAGCACTAAAGAAAATTCATAGACCTGCTTCTTTAAAAGATATAAAAGATGCAAAAGTAAAACTAATATATGAAGAATTATTTAAATTCATGTTTAAAATAAATTACTTAAAATATGCAAAAACTAAAGAAAGTAAAAAAACACCTAAAGTTTGTGAAATCGAAGACATACAAGCATTTTTAGGAAGTCTTCCATTTGAATTAACAAAAGACCAAAAAGAAGCAATTAAAGAAATACATAAAGATTTAACAAGTAAAGTTAGAATGAATAGACTATTATGTGGAGATGTAGGAAGTGGTAAAACTATAGTAGGTGTAGTTGCGTCTTATATATGCTTCCTAAGTGGATACCAAACAGCCCTAATGGCGCCTACTGAAATATTAGCAAGTCAACACTATGAAAATATAAAAGAACTACTTACAGAAACTGGTATGAGAGTAGAAGTCTTACTTGGAAGTACGAAAAGAAAAGATAAAGATGAGATTTATGAAAGACTTAAAAATGGAGAAATAGATTTGCTTATTGGTACACACGCTCTTCTTAGCGAAAAAGTAACATTTAAAAATTTAGGATTAGTAATAACAGATGAACAACACAGGTTTGGAGTAAATCAAAGAAACTCACTTAGAAACAAAGGAAATCTTCCAGATATATTATATATGTCAGCAACTCCTATTCCAAGGACATATGCCCTAACTGTTTATGGAGATATGGATGTATCACTAATAAAAACAAAGCCAAGTGGAAGAAAAGAAATTAAAACAATAATAAAAAATCCAAATGAAATTAAAGACATTTTATACATGATGTTAGAAGAAATAAAAAAAGGGCATCAAATATATGTAGTAACTCCATTAATTGAAGAAAGTGAAACAAGTGACTTAACGACTGTAACTGACTTAAAAGATAAAATTGATGTAGCATTTAATCATAAAGTTAAAACAGGACTATTACATGGTAAATTAGACAAGTCAGAAAAAGAAAAAGTAATGCTTGACTTTAAAAATGGAAATACAAAGATTCTAGTATCAACTACTGTGATAGAGGTCGGAGTAGATGTACCAAATGCGACAATGATGGTAATTTTTGATGCAGGAATGTTTGGTCTAGCAACACTTCATCAACTTCGTGGTAGAATTGGAAGAAACTCTCTAGATTCAACCTGTATCCTAGTAGGGGCAAGCAATAACAAAAGACTTAAAGTATTAGAAGAAAGCACAGATGGATTTTACATAACCGAAAAAGACTTTGAAATGCGAAAAGAAGGAGACTTATTCGGAGTAAAACAAAGTGGAGACATGGACTTTAAAATAGCAGATATAAAGAGAGATTTCAAAGTTTTAATGCAAGCAAAAGAAGATTCAAACATATTTTTATTAGAAAATATAAGAAATAACTTTAAAAATTACAAGAATTATTATAAAATAATAGACGAGATTAAAAGTTTAGATTAAAAAAGGAGATGTAATTTATGGGAAGAGCGCATGAAGTAAGAGCAGCCTCAATGGCTAAAACTGCTGCTGCAAAATCAAAACTATATTCAATATATGCAAAAGAAATCTATCAAGTAGCAAAAAATGGAGGGGCTAATCCAGAAGCAAACCCTGCACTTAAAAGATTAATAGAAAAGGCTAAAAAAGAACAAGTCCCAAGTGATGTTATTAATAGAAGTATTGATAAAGTTAATAAAGGAGTTACTGAAGACTATACAGTATGTGAATACGAAGCATTTGGTCCAGGAGGAAGTAACTTAATAATTAAATGTTTAACTGATAACGTTAATAGAACAGTTGCAAGCATTAAAACAGTAGCTAATAAAACAGCAG
Organism: uncultured Muribaculaceae bacterium; assembly: GCA_964457135.1. Taxonomy (GTDB): domain Bacteria; phylum Bacillota_I; class Bacilli_A; order RF39; family UBA660; genus MGBC139354. The sequence goes on along the minus strand of CAYWED010000001.1, from coordinate 2,587 downwards.
CAAAAATAGCAGGACAAGGTGCAGTATCATTCATGTATGAAAATCTATGTGTACTTGGAATAAAAGGACACACTGAAGATGAAGTAATGGATGTATTATTTAATGCCGATATTGATGTGAAAGATATGGAAACTGACGGAGATATACTTTTGATATATGCTGAACCAAGTGATTATTCAAACATGAAAAAAGCATTAGAAGAAGCATATTCAGGAATAACATTTGAAGTTGATGAAATAGGGAAATATGCTAAAGATATGGTAACACTTGAAGGTGATGATTTAGTAGCATTCAACAAAATACTTACTATGCTAGATGATGTAGATGATGTAAGTAATGTTTATCATAACGTAAATTTATAAAAATAAGGAAGTCAAAAGACTTCTTTTATAATGAAAAACATTTTAAATCTATGCTATATTTTTATAAATTCACATATGCGTAACAATATTTTTAAATCACTATTTTTTTTCGCTATAATAATCATAAATTGTATTTGAATTTTCTTTAAACATAGCATTTAATTTTTGAACTTCTGGCAACCATAGGTGCATCTGAATTATTGTGCCATCTTTTTTATTTATATAACTAGACCCAGCACCATCATCAAAAAAACGTTCATTAGGCAAACCAGCATCAAAAAACCAATAATCATTATTTTCTTGAATTTTCATTATTACTTTTCCGACTTTGCTTGCTTCAATTTCGGCATTTGCTTTTGCTTCTTTAAAACTCATTTTTTCACCTTCCTTTTCTTATTATTAATAATATTGCAATTTTTAACTGATTATTAATTTTATTTTTAAAATAATAAATTAGTAGTAAATATTATTTAAAATTTTATAAATATCATTTTAAAAAAGAGATTTTTAAGGTAATCATTATTTTTACTAAAAAGATGATATTACTCATCAATTTAAACAACAAACACAAATATATAATATAATGCAAAAGTGATTAACATAAGTATTCCCTCATATCTACTAATAGTCTTCTTAGTTTTAGAAAAAATAAACAAAAGTATAGAAGAGCCAATCAAGACAATTAAATCAGTTGATTGAAAAGTACTTGGAGTAATAGCTCCATATAAAGCGACAGGAATACCTAAAACAACACAAATATTAAATATATTACTACCTATAATATTTCCAACTAGTAAATCTTGCTCACCTTTTTTAGAAGAAACAATAGTTGTAACAAGTTCAGGTAAAGACGTACCAAATGCAATAATAGTAAGAGATATAACTCTTTCACTAAGTCCTAAAGTAGTAGCAATGCTAGAAGCACTATCAACAACTAAATCACTACCAATAATAATTCCTAATAGTCCAATAATTACAAATAATAAAGACTTCCCTAATTTAAATTTCGCTTGCTCTTCTTCATTACTCTCTTTTTTTTGTTTAACTAAAGTAATTAAATAGTAAACAAATACAGTAAAAAATAATAATATAACTAAAGCATCTAATCTAGTAATTTGATTAACAACTGCCTCTCCAAGTTTAATATCTAAAAATAAAACAACTAATAAAGTAGATATTAACATACATAACGGAAGTTCCTTTTTAACAGTGTTGTCTTTTAACTTAATAGGCTTAATAACTGCAGCAATACCAAGAATTAAAAGGATATTTAAAATACAACTCCCTATTACATTACCTAAAACCATATCAGTGTTTCCGCTTGCTAATGCACTCATAGAAACAGCAAACTCAGGAGCACTAGTACCAAATGCAATTATCGTAAGACCTATAAGCATTTTAGAAACTTTAAAATTTTGTGCAGTAGATGAAGCCCCATCAACAAAAATGTCAGCCCCTTTTATCAACAAAATAAAACCAATTACCAATAAAATGATATTTAAAATCACATAACCACCTCATTATAAACATAATTTTACCACATTTATTCACACTTTTGTAAATGTGAGATGGAAATAATTTGATAAGTTAAAAATATGATGATAAAATGAAAAAAAGGAGACTATTATGGAAATAGACAAAGACCGTATAATATCACCTAAAAATAGAGTTTTTAATCAAAATCTTGCAATTGGAAAAAATGCAAAAAATAAAATGTGTACAACCTATTCATCAGTTTATAGAATAACTGGAATAGAACAAATTAAAGATATAATGATGTGTGGATACGTAAGACCAAAAAAATATGGAATAAGTGGTGGACATAAAAATGAGATTTTTTGGACAAGAGGAGGGGAAAAACTATTTTACTTTGGAGAGTCGGGAGTAATTTTAGAAGCATTAGAAAAAGATGTAAAAGATGGACAAATTGGCGCAATACCTTTTGAAACACTTATAGGCATATGGATATTTAATGAAAAACAAGATAAATATATTAATTATATAAATTATTTTAGGAGTCTTTATAAAGAAATACATTCTAGTCCAGAAATTAAAGGCATACCAATAACTTTTAATAATGTAACTACTGATGAAGAGCAAGATAATAAATCTAAAAAAAGATAATATATTCAAAATAATAAAGAATAGTGATAAAAAAATTTGCTAAACAATCAGGATAAAAACATGAATATTTTGTAAAAGATAGACTTTTTCCTTTATTTATA